>JAAYOE010000175.1 GCA_012520455.1 Tissierellia bacterium | reverse complement strand
ATGACAAGGGGACGGGGGTAGTGTCATAAAATATAGTAGTTTTTTTAATAATAGAAGATTAAACAAGGAGGGACCATGTGGGACAGGGTTGAGCTTAAGACTAAAGCCAAGGAAGTTTTAAAGAACAAATATTGGAAATCATTTTTAATCAGTTTGGTTTTACTTTTATCAGGTGGAGACAGCCGTGGCGGAGGGTCATCCGGCGGCGGGAGTGCCAGGGAAAGAATCGACGGATTGGGTGAATGGTTAGATTTTTCTGAATATATTACAATTATTATAGCTGCGATAATTCTTGTGATTGCCTTTAGAATACTAATAGGTTATTCTCTGGAAGTGGGCTCGAGGAAATTTTTTATACAGTCGGCTCAATACAAGAACGACAAGGGCTGTTACAATTTTGCTTTTGATTTAGAAAATTTCAGTGGAATAATTTCAACCATGCTCTTAAGGTCTATATATGTTTTTCTCTGGTCCTTACTGTTGATTATACCCGGAATAATAAAATCCTATGCCTATCGGATGGTTCCGTATCTCTTGGCGGACAATCCACATTTGGGTGCGGATAAGGCCATAACTTTAAGCAGAAAAATGATGGACGGCAATAAATTTGCCTTATTTGTGATGGAGCTGTCATTTTTGGGATGGTACTTACTTGGAGTCTTGGCCTTAGGGGTAGGAGTTTTATTTGTAAACCCTTACTACAATGCAACCGAAGCCCAGCTTTACCTGGTGCTCAGACAGACTGCCATAGACTTAGGGTATTGCACTGCTGAAGATTTAGGCCTTAATGGCGGCTATACGGGATATGATGATTATTATTGGGAAGAATAAAGCATAAAAGGCCCCCTGTGTGTATATACTAACACATAGGGGGTGTTTCCTTTGAATCCGATAGAAGTACATTACAAGAACAGCTTTGCACCTATTAAAATAGGGCATTTTTTGGCTGATTACATGAATAATGCGGCTTTAGTATGCATAGGGACCGATAAATGCATCATCGACAGCTTGGGCCCCTTAACAGGGACTTTGCTAATGAAGGAAAAAATCAAGGCTGATATTTACGGTACTTTGGAAAAACCCGTTCATGCAATGAACATAGATGAGTATATAAAAAACTTGAGAAGCAAGAATTATGACTGCATAATAGCAGTGGACGCCTGCTTAAGCAACAAGAAGAATCAAGGAATAATAGAAGTAAGAGAAGGCCCGATTACACCGGGAAAGGGCATAGGAAAATTTCTTCCGGAAATCGGAGATATATCCATAGTAGGAATCGTAAATTCCGGTGACAAGGGGTTTCAGGATCTGGTTCAAGACACAAGGCTTTCTCTTATTTATGAGATGGCGGAAACAATCTGCCGAGGAGTATTAAATGCTTGCAGGATGAATACATCCCAAGGTCTTAATCAAGCTTCAATAAGCAGCTTGTAACATGTTTATATGGCGGTTAATAAACCGCAGGTTGTCATTGCTATGAATAACTCAGAAACTGTCATTCTGAGAGCTTTAGCTCGAAGAATCTCATGAGATCCTTCGCATACGCT
>JAAYOE010000020.1 GCA_012520455.1 Tissierellia bacterium | reverse complement strand
GTAAGCAAGGGCATCAAAAACGCTATGCAAAGAACAACAGATACCAATGTGGCTGATACACCAAGCATGGAGCCGCCTGTAGCCCCGGATATTATAAACTCAGGTCCGAAATTGAAATATACCATATATACAATAATTAACCCAATGAATCTGCTTACTAAATACAGGGGAGACGGTGAGAACAGTTTATTCATCATCTCATTTTTCTGTATGAATTCAGGTTTAAAAACCATGTTAATTATGGTCATTATTGATGAAAATGTTATGAATACTAATACCAATAAACTTGACAGATCGAGAGTTTCAAGCTTTAATAGTCCGGACACCCAATCAATAAGAATGCCGATGGGAATCGTAAATGTTGTTCCGTATGGAATCGGTACTAAGAAAAGGAACCCTCCTAATGCGGATGCCACAATAAATTTTACTATGTTGCTCTTTTCCACAGGCTCCAATTTCACTGTTGTCGCATTATTTTCAATATCTTTCATTTCTCTTCCTCCCTTATTTAAATTGTTCTATTTTTTCTATTCTGTCAAATGCTTCTTTAAGTGTCTCTACATCAACAGTGCAGGCAATACGTACGTAACCTTCACCGCATCTTCCGAAGGCATCTCCCGGAAGCATCAGCACATGAGCTTCTTTCAGGATTAAATCTGCCGCTTCAACGCTTGTCAAACCGGTTTTTTTGATATTCATGAAGAGGTAAAAACTTCCCTTCGGAGGATAAACAACAGAAAGCTTGGGAATCCTGTTTATCCGCTCTGCAGCATAAAACATCCTCTTCCTGTATTCTTCTATCATAGGAGGTTGTATTTCATGGCGGTTCCTTAAAGCATAGATTGCAGCTCTTTGTGATATGGACGGTGCGGTAAAAACTACATTCTCGTTAATTTGCTGAATAACCTTGATGATATAATCCGGCGCAACGACATTTCCAACTCTCCAGCCGGTCATGGTGAAATTTTTCGAGAAAGAATTGATGATAATTGTTCTTTCCTTCATGCCCGGAAGGCTGGCAAAGGGTACAAAAGGATTTTGGTAGCTGAAAGATGTGTAAATATCATCAGCAATTACAATCAAATCATATTTCTCTGCAACTTCCGCGATTTCTTTCATAACCTCAACAGTAAGACAATTGCCTGTCGGATTGCTAGGTGAGTTAATAACCAATGCTTTTGTTCTTTCAGTAATTAAGCTTTCCAATCTCTTAACATTAATTTGAAAGTCTTCATCCTCATAAGTGGGCAGTTCGACCGGAATCCCCCTTGCTAATTCCACCTGCTGGGGATAGGGTGTAAAGTAAGGTGCCTGCAAGATTACCTCGTCTCCGTCATCAATTATGGCTTCCAATGCCAAATACATACCAAGACATGCCGATGCACATACAAAGACTTCTTCATCTTTAATGTCCATGTCATATTCTTCTTTGTAGTATTTAACGATTTCCTGACGCAATTCCGGGTCCCCTCGAAAGTCGGTGTATTTTGTATGACCTGCCTTGGCATCAGCATAAGACCTGTCAATTACGATATCGTGGGTAATTAAATCCGGGTCCCCTAAACTTAAGTTTATAACGTCGTCAAATGACTTGGCGGCAACATCAGATTGACCCATGGCTGTGCTTTGATCTTTCCAATACCTTTTTGCAATAAATTTATGTTTCACTCTTTTCCCTCCAATCAACCTATCAATCCTGTCTTGGTTTTACCTTTCACCGATTTGTTTACTAAATACTTCGGTATACGGCCTCTTCCGATTACATCAGCAATTTGTTCAGCGGCTTTTTGCCTGCATTCGGTTAAAGCTTCTTCTGAATAATATGCCACATGGGGTGTTACAATAACGTTTTTCAGCTCATATAAGGGGCTTTCAAATTGTGATTCGTCTATAATCACGTCAACCCCTGCGGAGCCTAAAATTCCTTCCTTTAATGCATGGTACAAATCTTCTTCCTTTACTATTTCCCCTCTGGAGGTGTTAATCAAGATGCCCCCTTCGGGCATTTTCTTAAGAAGATTCATATCAATCATACCTTCTGTTTTTGGTGTCAAGGGTGTATGAAGTGAAATAATGTTGCAGGATGAAAACAATTCTTCCAAACTGTCAACTTTTTCTACGCCATATTCCTCAAAAACTGCCTCCTCCAAATACGGGTCATAAGCCATTACCTTCATGCCGAATCCTTTCATTAATTCAGCCACACGTTTAGCAATGTTCCCGAAAGAGACCAGGCCGTATCTTCTTCCTTGCAGGCGGTGAGCTGTGCCTTCCTTGTAAATATCTTCAATATTCCATTTTTTACTTCTGGCAAGCATGTCATAAACCCTTATTTTTCTCACGCAGGCCATGGCCAAAGTCACAGTATGCAAAGCAACTTCTTCAATACAGTAATCAGGAACATTTGTTACACAGATTCCAAATTCCGTTGCGGCATCCAAATCAATTGTATTGGTGCCTATAGTCTGAGTTGCAATAATCCTGCACTTCTTCATGCCCTCTAATGTTTTTCTGTCAAAATGGGTATAGACGGATATAACGCCGTGTGCTTCCGGCAATTCTTTTTCTATGGTTTCCCTATCCCCTGCCGGAATGTACGTAATAGTTAATTCACCTGCTCCCAAACCAAGGGAATTTGAAATTATTTCTTCTTCTAACCGGATGTCACCCCCTTCATCATTTATTACCAATACTTTAATATTATCCATGAAACCTCCCTCCAGACACAATTATTAAGTAATGTTTAATTATTTTTTCACAAAGTTTTTTAAACTTCCATCATTTTTATAAGATGTTAATGTTTTCAAACAAAGTGAAAATTTATGATGTATTTTAAAACGCCGTTTCTGAAATGCCGTTTCATATATAATTATACGCTAATAGAATGTTTTGTCAATACATTTTGTATGATAAAATTTTTGTACAAGCTCTTTAAATTTTCCAATAAATGTGTTATAATTAATAATTATTAAAAATATAGGAGATACGATGGAAAACCTAAATAATTACATTATTCCAATGGTAGATAAAACTCTTGAAATTATAGAATACATGTACGTAAGAGGCGGCCAAATAGGAATTTCTCAGATTTCAAAGGATTTAAACCTGCCCAAAGCTACGGTATACCGAATACTGACTACGTTGAGAAAGTGGGATTATGTTGAAAAAACAGAAGACCTGGATAAATACATGCTGGGAAAAGCTTTTATTAAAGTAGGCTCTAAGGTTTCCTCCGAAACCACTATAGCCAGTATAGCCATTCCGTTTATAAATAAGTTGGCGAAAAAGATAGGAGAAAGCATTAATTTAGGTATTCTCCACAAGGGTGAAGTCGTAACCCTTTATAATGCCAAGGGAGAGGATTTTTATCTCATATCCAACCTGATTCCGGTTTTCCCTCTTAACTGCTCCGCTATGGGCAAATTATTTTTATTAAAATTTTCGGACAAGGAGCTTAAGGACTATTTTAACAGCAGTAAGCCCGAAAAAAGAACGGTTAATTCCATTGGGGATTTAGAAGGTTTTTTAAAATTAAAAAAAGAAATCGAGAGGGACGGTGTATCCTATGACAGGGAGGAATATGAATACGGCCTGTCCTGCATCGCTGCTCCGATTTATGATAACAGCAAAAATATAATTGCCGCCATAAGCATATCCGGTCCGACAACAAGACTTAGGTACAAAGGGGCAGACTATCTAAAAGACCTCTTGGTTTCAACCGCCCAAGAGATCTCAAAGGTTTATTCAAAGATGTTTAATAATAATAACATTGATTTATAATTATACATCACTAATATTTAATTCTAAAGTTAAAAAACTTTGTCGCATTATTAACGCATAACTTACAGTATAATATCCACTGATTCACCGGATCTTATACTGTTTTTTGTTACATGGCAATCAAAAGCAATTATATTTACGCCCTTTTTATTTATCTTTTCAAGTGTTTTGCCGAAAGCTTCATGAGTTTGGTAATTAGGTGTAAAATACAAGACATCCTTCATTTGGACGACAAAACATACATAAGCTTCATAGCCCTCATCCAGGCCGGCTGCAAGTTCATTTAAGTGTTTTAATCCTCTTTCCGTAGGAGCGTCCGGGAACATGACAACCCCCCTTTCTTCCAGAGTAACCCCTTTAACTTCAAGGAAGATTTTTTTCTCATCTGCCTCAATGTAAAAATCAAAACGGGAAGACTTGTACTTGTATTCCGGTTTTATCAAAGTGACGTTTTCAAAGAGATTACCCATTAACAACCATTCATAAAAAATCCTGTTTGGTGCCTGGCTGTCGATATTTATCAGTCTTTGGCCCTTGTATACGGAAATCAAGCTGTATTTCGTCTTACGATTTGAATTGTTGTTTTCTTGAACGAATACCTTAGCTCCTTCTAACAAAAGCTCCTTGCAGCGTCCAGTATTTTTCACATGACAGATCTCAATTTTCCCGTCTATTTCAATATATGCAATAAACCTGTTAAGCCTCTTTACAAATTTAGCTTCTCTTATATTATCGTATACCAATAGATGCTCCTCATTATTCCAAATCAATTGACTTATTGTTGATATCAAGAATTGCTGTTTTACATGTACCGCCTAAATTATCCTTAACCAATTTTGCCAATTCATTTATGGCATTTTCTAAATCTTCCGTCCTTTTTTCATCTACCGATTCAATTATTAAAAAAGCATTCTTAGTATTTTCCGTAAGCATGGTCCTTACTGATTCACGCCAGTTCCAGCACCTGCAGATTGCTCCTTCATCATCCTTGTATACTATTTCACCTTCATAGGGGGGCTCACTCTTATCAGACCCGTATGTAATGAAGCTTTCATTTCCTTCAGCCTTTGTCAGCCTGTTATCTCCTGCGAATGCATCAATATCTTCACCGCCGCATGGCAAGGCATACCTCAATGAAACTGAATTGTAAATATCAACCAAAGGATTTATGGTACCTATATGGTTTTCGTTTTTTACCCTCTTCAATAAGGCCTCAATGGAGCACCTGGCTCCTTTCTTGGTTTTGAATTTCTGAAAGGCTTCCCTCCATACCCTTACAACTTCGTTTTGTGTAAATTCCGGATTGCCTAAATATTTCAAGGCTTCATTTTCCGCATTTCTTAGCATATCCAAGTATTTACCCTCTTCTTTTACGGAATTATCTATCCCCCGGCATACAACAACCCCAAACTTAGCATGAGGAAACAATTCCCAAAAATCGTTCTCGATAATAAATTTTTTCATTTGCTACCTCCCATACAATATTCTTTCTTTTCTTAGATACATATTATATCACACAATTTATTATCGCTACGTAAAAATTCTACTTTGCATAATTTTAATAAAGCAAAATGACTATTAGTCTATGTGCTCAATATCAGGTAGCAGGTTCTTAAAAGGTTGTAAAAATATATCTTAAATAAATAATATATCCTGTTTGCAAAAATTGCTTAAGCATTATCTGCCGCATAATAAAAAACTTTAAACATATATTTTAACAAGGCATGGTTATACCTCTAAAAAAGAAAAGGAGTGATGTGAATTGAATAATAAGGTTGCTGTTAATTTACGGCCGATTATAAGTAATATAAATTTACCCACTGTTGTAAAAGCTGCCATGCTGCCGGGGGATTCAGTTGAAAGTATATTTGTTGCCACCCAGCCAGGTGAGATTTTCAACATAAGAAACGGACAGGCAAGACTTTTTTTGGATATTCGCCAACGGATTATCCGCCTGGGTCAAAACGGCGGCTATGATGAACGGGGTTTATTGGGCTTGGCTTTTAACCCAAATTTTTATTACAACGGTCTTTTCTATCTCCATTATTCATTGGCAGGAAGCCAAGGGCCCGGTGCCCTCCCTTCTTCTTTCCGGCCAAATCCCTGTGAACCGCAAACATTAAATTTAAGGTGGACAAATAGGGAAACCAGATATGACCATATTGATACGGTTGAAGAATGGGTATTACAAGCAACCGGGCAAGCTCAAAGAAGGCGGACTCTGCTAAACTTACGAAGGCCCTTCATGAACCATAACGGCGTCAACAGTTTAAACTTTTCTCCTGAAACAGGAAGGCTGGTGCTTACTACCGGAGACGGGGGCTCAGGTTATGACCCCTTTAACTTAAGCCAAAACATGATGGAGGTTGCAGGAAAAATCATAGAAATCGATGTAAATGCTGATACATCCATAAATAACCTGCCGGCTGTCACGCGTTTTGACGAGCTGCCCCAGGCTACTCAAAGAACCCTTGCCGTAATTGCCAAAGGTGTTCGCAATATTCCGGGTATAGCATTTCAAGGGTATTTTGACCAATATATAAAATATGTGGGGAATGTGGGTCAGGATTTGGTAGAATCAGTTTATTCATTTGCTTATTATAAACCGATTCCCGTTACGGAAATTGTTTCAGCTTCTGCACAGAACCGTCCACTTGACCAAACCGGTTTGGTCAATTTTGGCTGGAGGGGGTGGGAAGGCGATTTGCCCACACCGATTATCAACCCCTGTTTATCAAATCCTTCAATGGTTGAGGAAACCATAGCTTATTACATGGAAGCAATCTCTACCGCAACTAAACGCACACTGCCCTTGACCTGCTATTACCACATGGACCCTCGTCCGGATAAATTCAGCGGAACAGCCCTTACAGGCGTTCAACCCTATATGAGCAATGAAATTCCCGGCTTGACAGGTTGCATCCTTTTTATTGATTTTGTAAAAAAAGGAGAATCACCTGCAAGAGGAGCCTTGGCTTATACAAAGGTAAGAACGGAATGCAGACAAAATGATTACAGCCTTATCGAAATAAATTATGATTTCGGGCCTCAATCTGCCTACTTTGTCAGCTTGGGAACAAACCCGGCTCACTCAAAGCTGTATTTGGGTGTTTACGGCTCTCCAAATGTTACTGATTACAATCAGGGAACCGTTTTTGAAATTGTATAAGCTCACCGTGAAACGATTAATGCTAAAAATTGCATCTTGAATTAATTGCGAAAAATGTTGAATACTATCGGATATGATGGTATGATAATGAAAATTTATACTATCATAGTTAAAAATACTCTATAATAACGGGAGCCCTTATGAAAATAAAATTGATGGCTGATTCAACATGTGATTTATCACAAGATGTATTAAATCGTTACAACATTTGCTTAGCTCCATTGGTTGTTTCAATTGAAGGAAAAGAATACAGGGATCGCATAGATATTTCAAACGATGAATTTTATAAAAACCTGATGACTTTCAAAACATATCCGACCACTTCCATGCCAAGCCCCGAATCCTATATTGCCTGTATCCAAGGTGCCATAGAGCAAGGATATGAAAAAATTCTTTGTATTTGTATGTCCAGCGGAACAAGCGGGTCTTATCAAGGGGCATTACTGGCAAAAGAATTATTTTATGAACAAAATCCTGAGTCAAATATTCAATTCGAAGTAATAGACTCGGTTTCTATGAGTCACGGAAGCGGATGGCTTATTATGAAATGTGCCATGCTTATTGAAAATGGTTATACATTTGAAGAACTTATTGAATACTGCGAAACAATAAAGTATAGAATCAAACATTTTTTGTCCGTTGATGATTTGGACAGTTTGATTCGCAGCGGAAGATTATCAAATGCAAGCGGCGTAATAGGCAAATTATTAAATGTTAAACCGATTATGTCAATGAAAAATACAAAAGGTGCAGTTGCAGCAAAAAAGCGTGGAATTAAACAAGTTTATAATTATTACATTCAGGAGTTTTTAAATCGTGTGGATTATGAACAGACTAATTTTGTTATTGTCGGATATACATCCGACATTAATAAGGCTGAAAATTTGAAAGCATTGCTTTTAGAAGCCGGCTTTAAGGGTGACATATATATTATGCAGATGGGGGTAGCGGTTGGAACCCATGTGGGATTAGGAGGCCTTTCCATGTTCTTTGTTGAAAAACCACACGAAGACTTTAAGCAGCATATGAAAGATAAAATTTTAAAGTATATCCATAGTTAAAAGGAAACTCTCCGGAGTTTCCTTTTGTTTTTAAGCTAAATGGTCCATTGATTGT
>JAAYOE010000174.1 GCA_012520455.1 Tissierellia bacterium | reverse complement strand
TTCAAAATAATATAGGCCTTATTTCCTATTAAGTATAGCATACCTATGCTTATTATATCAAGAAAAGAAAATTTTAACAAAAAAATACTCGTATAAAAGCCGAATATTCGTTTTATTATATAGGAAACATTAAAATTTTCCTTTTAACATAAGGCCAAGATAAATTTTGCATTAAAAAACTAAAAAGGAGGAAATATGACAAAACTTAAAATTACTGAAACATCTTTAAGAGACGGGCACCAATCATTGATAGCAACAAGACTCACGACAGATGAAATACTGCCAGTTTTGTCGGAAATGGACAAGGCCGGCTACCATGCCATGGAGGTATGGGGAGGAGCCACATTTGATACCTGTCTCAGGTACTTAAATGAAGACCCCTGGGATAGACTCAGAAAAGTAAGGGCTCATGTTAAAAACACTAAGCTTCAGATGCTATCCAGAGGCCAGAATATATTAGGATATAGAAATTATCCGGATGATATAGTTGAAAGGTTTCATAAAAACGCTATCTTTGAAGGAATTGACATAGTCAGGGTTTTTGATGCCTTAAACGACATAAGAAATTTAAAGAAAACCATAGAAACGGTAAAGTCGGAAGGTGCCCACTGCCAGTGCGCCATATCCTATACCACGAGTCCGGTACATACGAAAGAATACTATGTCAAATTAATTAAGGACTTTGAAAACGCAGGAGCCGACTCCATATGCATCAAGGACATGTCGGGAATACTGCTTCCTTTTGATGCTTATCATTTGATTAAGGCAATAAAAAAGGTTACTAAGCTGCCCTTGGAGCTCCATACCCACTGTACGGGAGGCATAGGTGAAATGACTGTTTTAACGGCTGTTGAAGCAGGCATTGACATCGTAGACACTGCCATATCGCCTTTGTCCTCGGGAACCTCCCAGCCGGCAACGGAATCCCTTTGTTTGGCTTTGAGGGGCACGGAAAGAGATCCCGGATTAAATTTAGACAGTTTAAACAATATTGCCGATTATTTCAAAGATGTCATGAAAAAATACGAGGAAAACGGAACCTTAAACATTAAGGTCCTGATGACCGAGCCAAAGGCCTTGATTTATCAAATACCGGGAGGCATGCTTTCAAATCTTTTGGTCCAGATGAAATCCCTGAATGCTGTTGACAAGTTCCAGGAAGTTTTGGACGAAGTGCCAAGGGTAAGAAAGGACTTAGGATATCCGCCTTTGGTTACCCCAATGAGCCAAATGGTAGGAGCCCAAGCAGTCTTCAATGTAATTTCAGGCGGAAGGTACAACATAATACCTACCG
Organism: Tissierellia bacterium; assembly: GCA_012520455.1. GTDB lineage: Bacteria > Bacillota > Clostridia > Tissierellales > Sedimentibacteraceae > Sedimentibacter. The sequence continues at coordinate 3,023 of JAAYOE010000174.1, read as the reverse complement.
AAATAAGGAACTATGTAAGAGGCATGTACGGGAGACCGGCTGCCCCCATATCCGATGACATAAAAGAGCTCATCATAGGGAACGAAGAAGTTATAACGGTGCGACCGGCAGACCTTTTGGAGGACAGCTATGACCGGCTCAGGGAAGAAATCGGCTACCTGGCCAAGTCTGAGCAGGACGTTTTGTCCTATGCCCTCTTCCCCCAGGTCGCAAAATCCTTCTTCGAAAAAAGGGACAGTGGGGACGTTCCTTGTTGTCACACTGCTTCCTCTAACCGCACCCTTTGAGACAGTGGGACAGCAAGGTACGTCCCCACTGTCCCTAAAGGTTTTTGAGTTGGTTTTGCATCAAAACACCTACTATTTCCGCAAATCTGTCAGGATTATATATACGGGCAAAGTTGTGTCCGTATATTTTTTTTGCCGTCGGCAAGTCTTCATCTTCGCCGGTAAAGACGCAGAGGATGGAGCTGCCGTTATTTATGCCTTTTTTCACCTCAAAGGCCGTATCTATTATACCGGTGGCTCCGGCATACTTGGTTTGCTCCTGCTTAATTCCCGTGTCGGGAATGCACTGGGTATCATTGGGCTTACAATCGGAAAGAACAATAAGTATCTTGTTGAAATAGCCGCTTCCTTCCATCATGTGCAAGGCCGTTCGAATTGCCAGGCCGTCCCGGTTGCAGCCTGTAGTTTTGTAATTGAATATTTCATTGTTTTTATCCGTTTCTTCGTAATCCCGGTAGAGGTTTATGACGGTGAAGTTTCTTAAGCTTGAGAATGAATAAACCTTGACCGGTATATCGCAACGGGTGAAAGCTTCGGCAATAATATATGCCTCCGCTGCGATTGTTTCCTGCCTTTCGTGCTGGGATGCGGATGCATCAAGCAAAATATCCACGGATAAGTTTCCGATATCGTTATTGTATACTTTGGTAAAAACCCTGTCGTCCTTTAAATAGACATTTCTCCAGATTTTCGGCGTATTTAGCCTGCCTGCTTGGGACTTGCCGGTATAGGACTCAAAATAAGCAAGCATTGTGTTTTTGATTTTATTTGTAAGTTTTATAATACTATTTTTGTATCTTATATAATTTGAATTGAAATGGTCTAAATTAATTTCCCTTTGCTCCTTAAGTGCCTTGTGGTAGTATAAGGCATTGGAGTCACCTTCAAACTCTTGGTCAAATTCTCCCCTGGTGAAATGAAGGTGGGTATTTTTGTGGTTGCCGGTGCAAAGGGTCCTCTCCAGCAGATGAGTTTTTTTCCGGGATATAATCGAAGCCCCAAAATACTTTCGAATATAAAGTCTTTCCGAATCGTCTTTCTTTTCTGTTTTAACCTTCTTGACGGGCTTTTTCACCTTTTCTTTTAATTCTTCATAATAGACGTCCCTTGTTGTTTCAGCCGAATCCAAATACAGGGTTTTCATGGTTTCCAAATCGTATTCGCTGAGTTTTTCTTCATCCCCGTACTGAATTTGTTTTTGTGGTCTTATCTTGCTTTTTTCGGCATTTACTTCATACCGGCCGAAATTGAACCTGAAATATTTTTTTATTATCCGGTTCATTTTTGATACTATTTCTTCCGTTGAAGCATCGCCGAAGTCAAGGTCCATTAAAATATTGAGGGCATTTCCCCCTATTCCGGACGGTTTTCCCAATGCCCTTTTGAAATGGGCATTTACCAGCACATTTAGTAAATTATCATTGTAAACTTCCGTTTCCCCTGCCAAGACTTTTTTTGCGTAGTTTTTTCTTAAGCTGTGTAAGACCGGTCTTTCTTTTTTGCCTTTGTCAAATGCACACTTTTCCAAGCCTAACCAGAAAAGTTTTTCATAAAACTCATGCTGGCTGTCAGTCTTAAGATAATTAAAGAAAGCCCTCAGCAGGGTGTAGTCATAGTATTTGTGTACGGCGCCTATTATATAGTTCCAATATATATCTGCCTGACCCTTTTCATCGTAAGCCTTGAATTGGGGCTCGATGGAATAGTCATCCGATGCATTCCAGATTATATTGAGGGCCCTTTTATCGTCTAATGCCAAGTTGTTCATGGTCACCTGAATATTTCATTCCTTCCTAAATTATCAGCAATTCTGAGACGTATAACATCCTCCACAAGGGTCCGCTCAAAATCATCAAAAGATTTATTTGCAATTCCCATCTGGAGGGCCTTAAGGGGTGACAGTCCCCTATCCATTAAGTTAATTGAAGCCAAGAGGCCTCTTAAATCAACGGATTTAGTTGAGATTTCCGAATTCTCGCTCTTTAGCTGCAAATCCTTGAAAAGGCCTGCAAATTGGTCCACATATTCATCCCTTAAGTGGGGATATTCTTTTTTCAGCAATTTTCTCAAATTCTCCGTTGAAATATTCGGCATGTTTATAACCATGAAACGTGATGTCAAGGCCTCGTTTAACTCCCTTGTGCCGGCATAACCGTAATTCATGGTGGCTATGAAACGGCTTGCGTCATCTATGGTAATTTTATCATAACCGGGCACGTCTATTATTCTCCTGTAGTCCAAGGTTGCATGGAGGACTGCCACGGAATCGTTCTTTGCCATGTTTATTTCATCCAGTACGCCAAAACCGCCCCATTTTGCGCATTCGTAGATGGGGCCGTTTCTGAATACAACCTGGCCTCCTTCAAATGTGTCAGTCCCGATCAAGGATGTTGAATCGGTGTTTACGTGGAATGAAATGTCCCATTTGGGCCTGCCGAAGGCAGCCGATAAATTCTCTGCCAGGACATTTTTTCCCGTTGCCTTGGACCCGACCAACAAGAGGTTTTCCCCGCAAAGGAGGGCAGTTATCGCTTCTTCCCAGACATCATTGCCGTAATAATTGTATTTTGGTTTGGGAATCCTGTATTCCATCTTGGATTCCACCTTGTAAAACTTCCTGAACTTCTCAATATCATTTATCAGGTTTTCGCTTATTCCTTCTTTTCTTAAAAATTCTAACATTTTTCCTCCATTGATGTTATTTTGATGACAAGGGGACGGATGACAAGGGGACGG
>JAAYOE010000173.1 GCA_012520455.1 Tissierellia bacterium | reverse complement strand
TTAGGCGCAACTTTAATATCGGCAAAATACAAGGACGCTTTTGCCTTCATTATACTGATATTGGTTCTCTTATTTAAACCTACAGGTTTATTTGGCAAGAAAGAAATTGAGAAAGTGTAGGTGAACTTTGTGGATAAGATTAAGAATTTTAAGCTGATGAACAATAAAACATTCAGCCCTTTAAACAATAATATGTTATTTGCCCTGGCTTTGTTTGGAATAATTTTATTTCCGATAATATTTGACAACAGCTATATACTCCATATCTTGATTCTTCTTGGCGTCTATGTTGTTTTAGGCACAAGTTTAAACGTGGTAGCAGGAGTTATGGGAGAATTAGACCTGGGACATGCTGCCTTCTTCGGGATAGGAGCTTATATATCAAGCTTGTTTGTAATGAAGGTGTTTGATAATTTCTGGGTCGGAATGATATTGGCAGGATTGATTTCACTTATATTCGGCTTGTTGCTGGGAATACCCTCCCTGAGAATCAGGGGAGACTATTTAGCCATAGTTACATTGGGATTTAATGAAATAATTCGCTATATACTCCTGAATATGCAGAGTGTTACTAACGGTCCCATGGGCATAAAGGGAATTCCCTCGCCGACAATATTCGGATATGTTCTGAATACAAAGCAGCAAATGTTTTATATGATATGGATTTTGGTGATAATTACCGTTGTGGTAATGAACAGGATGACCAATTCAAGATTTGGACGAACTTTGGTTGCAATCAGGGAAGACCAGATAGCAGCTACCTCTTTAGGCATCAATACAGGTAAGTATGAAATTTGGGCATTTGCCATAACAGCTGCCTTTGCGGGGATAGCCGGAAGCTTTTTCGCCCACTATATGAATTTTATAAATCCAAACAACTTCACGTCAAATGAATCTATACTCATCCTATGCATGATTACGGTGGGAGGAAGAGGAAGCATGATAGGCTCATTCATCGGCGTTACCATCCTGTTTTTATTGCCCGAATTACTGAGGCCTATTGCAGACTACAGGATGTTAATATACGGCATCATGTTAGTTGTTATGATGATATTTAAACCTAAGGGTTTTTGGCCTGAAAGAAGAATTCCGTCAAGAATGACCAAACCGGCCGGGAGTGAGGAGGCAAGCTAAATGGAAATTTTAAAATTAGATGGAATAAGCAAGCATTTCTTAGGACTTAAAGCTGTTGAGAATGTTTCCTTTTCCGTTAAGCAAGGTGAAATATTCAGCCTGATAGGTCCCAACGGGGCAGGAAAAACTACTTTGTTCAATATAATATCCGGTCATTATTCTCCTACAAAAGGCAGGAAGTATTTTGAGGGAGAGGACATAACCGGCTTAAGAGATTTTGAAGTTGCTGAAAGAGGTATAACAAGAACCTTCCAAAATATCAGGTTATTTTCCAATTTAACCGTTTTGGAGAACGTTCTAATAGGGCTTCACATCAAGCTTAAATCCAGCATCTTGGATTGCCTGTTGAGAAACAGCAAAAACAGAAAAGAAGAAGGCCAATGCTATGACGAAGCCTTAGACCTGCTAGATACAATCGGATTGAAAGATAAGGCATTTGAACAGGCTAAAAACCTGTCATACGGCGAGCAAAGGAAATTGGAGATAGTCAGAGCATTGGCATCAAAGCCGAAACTCTTGCTATTGGATGAGCCTACGGCAGGCATGAATAACTACGAAGCGAAGGAAATAGTCCAATACATTAAAGATCTGAACAGCACGGGTCTTACCATTCTATTGATAGAGCACAACATGAGGGTGGTAATGGGTGTATCCAACAACATAGTCGTCTTAAACTACGGCGAAAAAATTGCTCATGGAACAGCTTCTGAAATACAAAAAAATGAATTGGTTATAGAAGCTTATTTAGGAAGGAGCAAGAAAAATGATTAAAGTAGAAAACCTATACGTTAAATATGGTGGAATTACAGCTGTCAGGGACGTTTCATTCGAAGTTGAAGAAGGCAAGATAATTGCTTTGATTGGAAATAACGGTGCAGGAAAAACAAGCACCTTAAAAACTATTTCAGGTTTGGTTAAACCGGATAAAGGCCGAATTTACTTTGAAGGAAATGATATTACGGGTATGAAACCCCATGAAATAGTAAAAAAAGGAATAGTACACATCCCTGAAGGAAGGCACATCTTTCCTAATTTAACCGTTAAGGAAAATCTGATTATGAGTTCTTCCTCAAGAAATGTGACAAAAAGCCGGTTTCATGAAGAGATGAACAAGGCTCTCCAAAGCTTTAAAGTGTTAAAAGAGAGAGAAAATCAATTGGCAGGAACGCTAAGCGGCGGAGAACAGCAAATGCTGGCAATAGTCAGGGGAATGCTCCAGGCGCCAAAACTGTTAATGCTTGATGAGCCTTCAATGGGCCTGGCCCCCCTTGTTGTTGAGGAGGTTTTCAGAATTATTAAAGATATCAACAATAACGGTACAACAATCCTGGTTGTTGAACAAAATGCACAGGTTGCCCTTTCGGCAGCTGATTACGGCTATGTCATGGAAGTAGGAGAAATTATTTTACATGATGATGCAAAATTACTGCTGACAAATCCCCAGGTGAAGAAAATTTATTTAGGTGAAAATGATGATTAATATCATTTTTATATATTAAAAAATAGGAGGAAAATATGAAAAAGTTATTAATTTCTATTATGATTTTAGCTTTACTGATGGCAGCCCTATTCACGGGTTGCAGTACTGCAGGGAAAGAGGAAACAGACACAATAAAAATAGGCGTTGCTTCTCCCTTCACGGGTGATTATGCACAATTTGGAGATTATACAAAGGATGGGGTAGAATTAGCCGTTGAAGAAATCAACAAGGCAGGCGGAGTCCTGGGGAAACCCATTGAAATAGTTTATGGAGATGATAAGGGAGATTCGAAGGAAGCAGTAAGCGTTGCCCAAAAATTTGCCAGCGATAAAAACATTGTGGGTATAGTCGGACACTTTTTCAGCGGCGCTACCTTAGCAGCCGGCCCCATCTACCAGCAGAACCAAATCCCCACAATAGCAGTTGCATCCACTAATCCCGATGTAGCTGATATAGGAGATTATGTTTATAGAATTAACGTGGGTGACAATTATCAAGGATCCCAGTTAGCAAAATTATTGAAAGAAAAAGGCTACACCAAGGCTACCGTTATATATGACAACAGCGACTATGGTAAAGGCGTATCCGATGTATTCACAAACAGCTTTACGGAACTTGGCGGAGAAGTATTGTTGAATGAATCATATTTAGGCGGCCAGGACAAAGACTTTTCACTTATTCTGACAAAAGTAAAGAACAGCGAAACAGAGGTAATAGTATTAGTAAGCTATTATACCGAAGCTTCATTGATTATCCAGCAGGCTAAAAACTTAGGAATAGACGCTCCTTTCTATGCCAGCGACAGCTTGTACACCGATGACTTCTTAAAGCTTGCGGGTGATGCAGCTAACGGAGCTCATGTTGTATGTTATTTCCATGAATCTGACCCTAGTGAAGCAGCCCAGGAATTTGTAAAGAAATTTGAAGCAAAATACAACAAAAAAGTTGACTCATGGTCACCATATGCATATGACGCAATGTATGTGATGGCAGATGCGATAAACAGAGCCGGTACAACAGACGGTCCGGCAATTAGAGATGCAATTGCTGCTACAGAAGGTTTGCAGGGGGCAACCGGTGTTACAAACTTCAAGGGAGCCAGGGAGCCTGTTGGAAAAGACTTAATAATATTAGTGGTTGAAAATGGAGAGTATGTAGTTGAAAAATAGGCAATAATGACGACAGAAGGAAGGTAATTAAGTGAAAATCAAACATAAGAACAAATTTGGCATATTGGGTATGTCATATGACACCACAACATCCAAGGGCTATCCGGGAGCAAGATATGCTCCCGAGCAAATCAGGAAGTCTCTGCAATGGATAAAAAACAGGATAGAAGACGGCATGCTCTTTGATGTGGAAGCAAACAGGCTCATCGATATGTCAAAATTTGAGATAAAAGACTACGGCGACACTGATAAAATCAGCAGAT
>JAAYOE010000172.1 GCA_012520455.1 Tissierellia bacterium | reverse complement strand
TTGCTGAGAACGAAAAGAACCGTCCCTAAAAATTGTCATCTCTCGGAGAGGGTTTTCAGGGTGTCGGTGAATTCGTCGGTGGCCTTGTAGCCCTGGAACTTGACCTTGTTGTATTTCTTGCTGAATTCGTCATAGTATTTTTCTTTTACATATACCGTTTCTTCTTCAATGTCATAATACAAGTCGAAATTGTATTCATTCTCTGTCGTGAAAATCAAGAATTTGTCCTTTGTAAATATATCCGCTTCTATCCAGTAATAACCGTCTTCCTTCCGGGGGAGGTCTTCAAGAGTTTCGGTTTTCTCAGAAACTGCCATGTTTTTGAGCAAGGTTTTCACATCCTCGGCCTTTTCCGCATCCTCCGGCAGGCTTCCTTCGAAGGTCATGAGTCTTTTTATGTCTTCATGCTGGTTGGTGTACCTGATTCCCTCATTTTCGTAAATAGTTGCATCGATTTTGGAAACAGTGCTGATTGAGCCTGACATTTTGGTTATTTCCTGCTCCAAAGCTTCTTCGATATGGGAAACATACCTGTTTTTGCTGAATACTTTCACTAAGAGCAGAATGATAACAACCAGCCCTGCAAGCAAAAGTGCAACCCGCCCGTAATTAATCCTCCTTCTCCTCCTGCTGTAGACCCTTTTTCTCCTGGCCATAATTCACCATCCCTTACTTTTTACTTCAAGTAAAGCTTTTATATTCTCTCTAAGTTCTTCAACAGTTCCTTCATTGTTTATGACTTCATCGACCATAGAAACCTTGTCTTCGATGGGTATCTGCTTATCTATTATTTTTAGGACATCTTCGGGATTTTTGTTTTCCCTTAAGGCCCTTTCCCTGAGTCTTTTTCTCTGTATTTCCTCTGAAACATATATCAGCCATATTTCATCATATATGGGTTCATGAGTGTCCTTGGTTTCCAATATCAGGGGTATGTCAAGAAATATTACTTTATCGTAACAATCTTTAATGCCTTCTTTTAATTTTTCATATACATAGGCATGGACAATCTTGTTGAGTCTGCTCAATTTATTTTCATCTGTAAAAACAATTTTACCAAGTTTTCGCCTGTCTATTTGGCCTCCTGTCAGTATTTCCTTGCCGAAGGTTTCGATAATCTTTTCATAGAGGGGGCTTCCCATATTGTAACCTTCATGGACAATTTTATCCGAATCTAAAACCCTGTAGCCTAATTCTTTAATTATTTCAACAGCCGTGGATTTTCCGGTTCCTATGCTTCCGGTAATCACTATGACTTTTGGTCTACTTTGCATCATACCAGCTGCTCCCCGTATTAATGTCCGATTTTAAGCGTACCTTAAAATCATCAACCACATTTTCCATTTCTTCTTTTAGTATTGTCTTTACCTCATTTAGCTCGTCCTTGTGTGCCTCCACGATCAGTTCGTCATGAACCTGAAGTATAAGCCTTGACTTCATCTTATTGTCTTCGAGCCTCTTGTATACCCCGACCATGGCCGCCTTGATAATATCTGCGGCTGTTCCCTGGACGGGAGTATTTAAGGCAATCCTTTCTCCGAAGGACCGGATGTTAAAATTACGTGATGACAACTCCGGTATGTATCTTCTCCTGCCGAAATAGGTGGTCACATAGCCGTCCTTTTTGCCCTTTTCTACTATATCCTTCATGTATTTTTCAATATTTGAATAGTATTTCATGTAGTTATCTATATATCTTTTTGCTTCTTTCCTTGTAATTTTTAAATCCCTGCTGAGACCGTAATCACTTATGCCGTATACGATTCCGAAGTTTACGGCCTTGGCCCTGGACCTCATCTCCGGTGTCACTTCCGACAATTTTACATGGAAAACCTGGGAGGCGGTTTTGGCATGGATATCCAGGTCCTGGGCAAATGCGTCTATTAAATTCTTTTCATCTGCCAAATGGGACAGTACCCTCAGCTCAATCTGAGAGTAGTCGGCATCGCACAGAATATAATCATCTTCAGCCACAAATGCCTTCCTGAGCTCCCTTCCTTCCTCCGTCCTGGTGGGAATATTCTGAAGGTTCGGCTCTGTGCTCGATATCCTTCCCGTTGAAGCTATTGTCTGATTGAAGATGGAATGAACCCTGCCCGTTTCCTTGCTTACTTCGTTTTTCAGCCCCTCCACATAGGTTGAATTTAATTTAACCATGGACCTGTATTCAATGATTTTTTCAACTATGGGGTGTTCTGAGCTCAGTCTTTCGAGGACTTCGATATCCGTTGAAATGCCCGTCTTGGTTTTCTTGATTACAGGCAGGCTTAATTTATCAAATAAGATGACAGAAAGCTGTTTTGGAGAATTAATGTTAAAGGTCTCTCCGGCAAGCTCATATATTTCCTTTTCAAGCTCTTTGGTTTTTTCCTGAAAATGTAGACCCAATTTATCAAGTACCCTTAGGTCTACTTTAAAGCCTACAAATTCCATGTAAGCCAATACTTCAATCAAGGGAAGCTCGATTTCTTTATATAGGGAGGTCATCTTCAGGTCTTCGATATCCTGAGTTATTTGCTTCTGTGCTTTATTGACGGTGTTTAAATAGTTGAAAATATATGCCTTCCTCTGGTCGAGGTCTATATCTTTGAATGTTTTTCTTTTTACTCCCGTGCCTAATATTTGATTTTCGGAAGGGATTTCCAAATTCAAAAACTCATAGGCAATTTTATCTATGGAATAGGAGCTTTCCGAAGGGTTCAGGAGGTATTTGCCAATTTCCGAATCAAACTCGATATTGCTCATTCGAATATTTTTTTTCATCAAATAAATTATCTCATTTTTTAAATTATGGCCCCGGATGGGGATTTCTTTGCTTTCGAATATTTGTGCCAAGCTCTCCAGAACTTTGTTTTCGTCTGTTTTTTCAAAATCTATGTAGTAGATATTTTGGCCGTCTGAAATTCCCAAGGCAAGTGCATTGCTAAAGAGCGCCCTTTCCCCGTCAAACAAAAACTTTATTGATGCCTCCTTGATTCCTTTAATATCCTTTAGCTTATTCTCTGCATCAATGTAAATAATATCTATATTTTCAACGGTTCCCGGTTTATCCGAATCAAACAAGGACAATTGGCCCCCGGTTTCTTGAGGTGTTTCTTCTGCAAGACGCTTTTTAAACTGGCGGAATTCCAAGTCATCATATAAGTCGGATAATTTCTTGATGTCAGGTTTTTGGATTTTAAAGTCTTCTATATTAAATTCTACCGGAATGTCGGTAATGATCCGCGCCAGGGTCTGGCTCATGTAAGCCTGCATTTTATCGGTAGTCAGTTTTTCATTAAGCTTCCCCTTAATCTTGTCAATGTTTGCATATATATTATCTAAGCTTTTGTATTCCTGCATAAGCTTGAGGGCTGTTTTTTCTCCCACTCCGCCTACACCGGGTATATTGTCGGAAGAATCACCCATGAGGGCTTTTAAATCTATAAATTGCTCAGGTGTTAACCCGTATTCTTCCTCCATGGATTTTAAATCCATTTCCACCGTATTGGTGATGCCTTTTTTGGTTAATATAACTTTTATGTTTTCATCTATGAGCTGGAGGTAGTCCTTGTCACTGGTTACCAGGTAGACTTCTGCCCCCTGATCCCTTGCGGCATATGCGAAGGTGCCTGATATGTCGTCAGCTTCAAAGCCATCAATCTCAACCCGCTTAATATTATGGACGTCAAGGACGTCTCTTATGAGCTGGAACTGCTGAACCAATTCATTGGGGGCTTTTTGTCGGTTTGCCTTGTAATCCTTATATTTTTCGTGTCTGAAGGTGGGTTTTTCAGGGTCAAATGCTACACATAAGTATTCGGGGGAATATGTATCTATAATTTTATACAACATGCTCAAAAAACCGTATACGGCATTTGTGTATTGTCCTTTTTTTGTCTTTAAGGGGGGTAATGCGTAAAATGCTCTGAACAGCAAGCTGTTGCCGTCCAATATCATTATCTTTTTCATCGCAGAATTCTCCTGTTTTTCCAGGGCCTTCCTCTTCTTAAGCTTCCTTCACAAGGTCGAGGAGTGCCTGTTTTTATTTATTATATCAACTAAAACAAGAGGGGTAAAGGAAAAGTTTCAGTTCATATAATCATTTTCCTCCTCATATAATGGAATATAATCATGGAGGTAGTGAAATGAAAAAAATCGAGCCAAAAAACTACAACTTTTCAAATGTGAGATATTTTTCTCCCATTCAATTGAGCGAGCATTATCAGTTGTACATAAATTACATCAACTGTCTTAACCAGGTCAACACCGATTTAAAAAATGATAAGATATTTAACAAATGCAACTCTAATTACAGCGACATCCGGTCTGCCCAAAAATCTAAAACATTTTGTTTTGACTCCATTAAGCTCCATGAGCTTTATTTCGAAAACTTAACAGGCAACAACAACAGACTCTTCGGCCCCTTTGAAAGAATTATTGTTGATAACTTCGGATCATACAGTAATTTCAGGGAAAAATTCAAATGCATAGGAATGAGCATGAGGGGCTGGGTTTTACTCTGCTATGACAGGTATAACAATGAGTATTACATATACGGCCAGGACTCCCATGACTGCGGTGTAATGCTCTACGCTGAGCCTTTGATTGTGGCGGATGTGTATGAACACGCCTATATGATTGACTTTGGAACGAACCGCAGTTTATATTTGGATGCCTTCTTTCAAAACCTTGACTTCAAGGTTGTTAACCAGCGGTTGAAAAAAAATTTGGAATAATCTCAGTCACTTAACAAACCTTCAGACATATAATATCATAAGCACAATAATTCAAGGAGGTTAATTATGGGATTTTTTCATAGAGGTAGAGTAGCCGGAGCAGGCGGATCAAGTTTACTGTTTTTCTTCTTGTTGTTAGTGATTTTGTTCAATGAGTGCTTCGACGAAGTAAACTGTTAGTAAAAACCCTCTCAAACGGTATAATTGCTGTTTAGAGCTCATATAACAGTACAAAAGGCCTGAAATATTTCAGGCCTTTATTTATATGGGCTGAATCCCCATACCTATTGCTTCATGCTCAAATCCTCTCCTTGGAGACCCTATCTGGCCGTACAAAACTACGGCAATCCAGTTGCCGCCGGATTCGTCGCCGTCAATCAGGGGCCCCTTCACTATGGTAAATGACAAGCCGGCACTTCTCAAAACCTCTCCCAGCATTACCTGGCCCCTGCAATAACCGCTCAGAGCCTCGATTATTGCATGATACAAAGCATGCTCCTCACGGTAGTTTTCTACTATTATCTTTTCCCTGTATGCGGCAGTTTCTATTGCAGCCACAATTTTTTTGGAATCCATGGAGCCTGCTTGTCCCTTATAAATTACATAATTTTTATTCTCATAATATCTTTTTAGTTTTTCATCATCACCGCCTGTAATGGCAAGCAGCAGTGCGATTTTTCCTATACCTTGTTTTTCCATGAGACTCCTTCCTCATTTGTTTACATTAATTGAATGGGGATAATCCAAGTATTTTTTTCTCATACTTAATAGTTTTTTCTTCCAGGATATCTGCTTTTTCTTTTAATTCCTTTACAAACTCTTCATCCTTGATGGAATCCAAATTAATCCTGATATTCAATATGGCCGACAAGACACCGGTTCTTGCCATCATTGCACCTACTAAGCCGTCGGTAACAGAGCTTTTATTGCCTCTTCGTACGACTGCTTCCGCCAAAGGAAGTATTTCAAAAGCTGTTTCCGCCACTTTTAAAGGTACGGTGGCGGCTAACTTCAAACCTTCCTGAATTTTTTCGCTCCTATATGTCTTTTCTTCTTCGGTTTCCTTTGGAAGCTTGAATGCTTCCGTAACCTTATAGTAGGCAAGGGAGTCTTCTTCAATATAATTTAACAGTTTCTCCCTAAGCAGGGATGCCTTGTTTATTATTTCCGTCATTTCTTCTTTACAATCCGCGTACTTTACCTTTGTAACAGTTAAATTTGCGACCATTTCGGACAAGACCGCCCCAAAAGCTCCGCACAGGGCGGCAAGGCTCCCGCCTCCGGGCACCGGAGAATCGGAAGCAACGATTTTTGCAAATTCATTTATAGTCATGTTTTTCATATCTAACCTCTTACGATTTTTCCGTTTTTAATTACGGTTTCAACAATATTTACCCCGGCGTGGTATGGAAGGAAGTGTATAGAAGGATATTCCAATATTATAATGTCTGCTTTTTTCCCTTTTTCTATACTTCCTATTCTATCGCTCCTGCCTACTGCAGCCGCTGCATTTATTGTTAGTGCCGTAATAATTTCTTCAATTGTCATCTTCATATGAAGGGCTGCTAAGGCAATAACCAGGGGGATGGAATTTGTAAAGCAGCTTCCGGGATTAAAGTCCGTTGCCAGAGAAAGGGCACACCCCTTATCTATCATATATCTTGCCCTTGCATATTCTTCCTTAAGGCAGAATGCAGTGGCGGGAAGGATGGTTGCAACCGTATTCGACTCAGACAGCTGTTTTATACCTTCATCGGAAGCCTGAAGGAGGTGGTCTGCTGAAGTACACCCCAATTCAACGGCTAATTCCGTTCCTCCCAGCCGGTACATTTCATCTGCATGAATTTTTAATTTAAGACCCGCATCCTTAGCAGCAGTTAAAAATCTCCTTGATTGGTCAATTGTAAATACGTTCTTCTCGCAGAATATATCTGCAAATTCTGCCAAGTTTTCTTTCGCAATCTCAGGAAGGAGGTCAATCATCAGATTGATAAATTCATCTTCCTTTCCCTTATATTCGGGAAGTACGCTGTGGGGTCCTAAAAAGGTGGGTACGATATCAACCGGATGCATTTCGTTCAACTCTTTCATTGCCTTAAGCTGCCGTATTTCCGTTTCCTTTTCAAGTCCGTATCCGCTTTTTCCCTCGACCGTGGTAACCCCCATGTCCAATATTTTATCAAGTCTTTTGATACCAAGGCTGATAAATTCTTCATCGGAGGTGTTTCTTGTCGACCTCACGGTGCTCGTTATGCCCCCGCCCCGCTCCATTATGGACATATAGGTGTCACCCTTCAGTCTCCAGGAAAACTCTTCTGCCCTGTATCCTCCGAATATAAGGTGGGTGTGGGAATCAATAAAGCCGGGCAATACAGCCTTATTTTCCGCATCAATAACCTGGTATTCTTCTTCATTGTAATTTTTTAATATTTCTTTGGTTCCAACATCTATGATAGTATCATTTTCAATCACCAGGCATCCATTTTTGATAAGCCCTATATCGGACATATCTTTACCGTGCTTGGGAGCTCTTCCCCTGCACGTCACCAGCTCCGATACATTTTTTATAATCAGCTTACTCATACTCTCCTCCTTTTTTGGGGACGGTTCTTTTCGTT
>JAAYOE010000171.1 GCA_012520455.1 Tissierellia bacterium | reverse complement strand
TAACCTTAGGGACGGTTCTTTTTGTTCTCAGAAACAAAACAAAAAGAACCGCCCCATTTGTTTCATCAACTAATAATATCTCTTGCTCTTGGAATATTCTTCAACTAATCTTAATCCTTCTCCGAATCTTTGGAAGTGAATTATTTCACGTTCCCTCAACCACCTTAAGGTATCTTTTACGAGGGGGTCATCGGTTAAGAGGATCAAGTTTTCGTAGGTTGCCCTTGCTTTTTGCTCGGCAGCCATGTCGTTGTATAAATCTGCTATAGGATCTCCTTTCGCCTGTGTAAATTTTGAATCCCAGTGCTCACCTTCCGCATCAACCAAGAAGGGGCATGTTTCATGGTTGGAGAAATATCCTCCCATTCCTGCTGCAATTAGTTCTTCTTTAGTAGCACCTTTAATTAACTTTTTAAACAAGGTGGCTACCATCTCCATGTGCCCTAATTCTTCGGTTCCGATATCAGTCAGGATTGCTTTTGTCTCGTTCAGAGGCATGCTGAATCTTTGTGTAAGATAATTCATGCTTGCGCTTAATTCGCCGTCAGGGCCCCCATATTGGTTTAAAACAGCCTTAGCCATTCTCACGTCTTTATTTGATACTCTTACAGGATACTGTAATTTTTTCTCATACATAAACATATAGCTATCATTCCTTTCTATTAAAAATTCTTACATTTCCCAAGGCCAGGGGCTGTTTACGTAACGCCAATAGTCTCCGTTCTCTCGGCCGAATATGGTCATCGGTCCGAATTGCATTTCATATGCGTCTTTAACCGTTTTTAACCGGTCAATGTACATTTTATGCCTGTATAAGGCGACCGGGTCATTGGGATGAGTGTCTAAAAACAGTGCAGTATCTAATGCTGCAAATTGAAGTTTTTGTACTTCCAGCAGCATTTCTTGTTGCTGCCTAAGTGATTCTTGAGCTGTTCTGTTATAATTAACCATGATTACACCCCTCTTTGAAGATATTCTAAATATGGAGTAACCAAATCGGGAAATACAGTACCTTGGACAAATGCTTCATTTATATTGTTGAAATAACGAGGATTTATTTGATAGGGTACATACCCGTATCCCACTCTTGGGTTTTCAGGCATATAGGGTACCATGGGTATATATTTTTTACTTTCTTGTCTGTTCAAATTCTTCATTCCTTTCCTGTGAATATAGTTATTTCATATTATTCATAAAAAGACAAAAAGTGACGCAATTTTGATTTTTCACATTTTTGGGGACGGTTCTTTTCGTTCTCAAGACATCTTCAGGGACGGTTCTTTTCGTTCTCAATACGATACAAACTTTTTCTAGAACAGTTCTTTTCATCCTCAAAAAAATACAAATAGAGTTTCTTTAAGATATAACCAGGACCATTCCAAGAATCTCTGAACGAGGTAGATATTTTGAGAACAAAAAGTACCGTCCCTAAAGAAGACTAAAAAAACTAAAGAAAAATAAAGGTTCTTAAAGATATAGCCATTACCATCCGAGAAAACTCTTAATGAGGCAGATGTTTTGAAAACGAAAGAACCGTCCCTGAAGAAAAAGAACCGTCCCTGAGAAGAGCGAGTACCCAAGAATGAAAAGAACCGTCCCCAAAAGTTTGTCCCCAAAAGTTTCTAAGAATAAAAATAAAAATTTTCGAGAAAAAATAAAAAATATATTGACAAAATATAAAAGCTGACATATAATCTTGTAAAAATGATTGGATATGTATAATTTGATGATTGGAAGAGTACATTAAGTGAAGCTTCAGCGAGCCGGTTTAGAGTGTGAGTCCGGCAGTTTAGCTTAATCGAAAAGAATCCATGAAAAGATTCTCAGAAGTAGCAGTATGAGAATACGGTTAAAGACCGTTATAATGAAAGAGCGAAGCAGCTGCTTTATAAAAGAGTGGTACCGCGGTATTAACACTGCCTCTTTATAGGCGGTTTTTTTTTGCTTAAAAGCAAATTTTATAATATTCATGCACTTATAAATATACATTGCAATCATTTATTTAATCTAATTAATTCGGAGGAATGGAAAATGGGAAAAGAAAAAGTGGTATTAGCTTATTCGGGAGGATTGGACACATCAATAATAATCCCATGGCTGAAGGAAAACTACAGTGGTTTGGATATTATAGCCTGCTGCGTAAATGTAGGCCAGGAAGATGACATGGAATTTGTTAAGAATAAGGCCTTATCTTCCGGTGCAAGCAAGGTATATATCGAAAATGCAGTAAATGAATTTGTTGAAGAATATGTTTACAAGGGAATTAAGGCAAATGCTGCATATGAAGGTAAATATCTTTTGGGGACGGCTTATGCAAGACCTTTGATTGCAAAAAAATTAGTTGATGTTGCTCACAAGGAAGGGGCAAAATATATTGCTCACGGCTGTACAGGAAAAGGGAATGACCAGGTGCGAATAGAAACAGGGATAGCAGCCTTGGATCCGACTATTGAAATCATTGCCCCCTGGCGAATTTGGAATATAAAATCAAGGGAAGAAGCCATTGATTACGCTCTGGCAAAAAATATTGATTTAAAGGGAATAACCAAGGAAAAAATATATTCCAGGGACCAGAATCTTCTGCACGTGAGCCATGAAGGGGGCATGCTTGAAGACCCTGCCAAGGAGCCTGATTTTGATGAATTGCTTTTGATGACCAATACGGTTGAGAAGGCTCCGGATTTGGCCGAATACGTGGAAATCGAATTTGAAAAGGGAATACCTGTTAAATTAAACAATAAAAAATTAAACGGGGAAAATATGCTTAAGGCTCTTAATAGAATTGGGGGAACCCACGGAATCGGAATACTGGATTTATTGGAAAACAGGCTGGTGGGCATGAAATCAAGGGGTATATACGAAACACCCGGCGGCACCATACTTTTGGAGGCTCATAAATATCTTGAAAGCCTTGTGCTGGAAAAAGAAGAAGCCCATTTCAAGGATATGGTGGGACAGAAATACGCAGACCTGGTATACAACGGCATGTGGTACAGCGATTTTAAGAAGGCCCTTGACTCATTTATCGATTCAACCCAGGAAAAAGTATCAGGGAAAGTGAAGTTAAAGCTCTATAAGGGTACAATCAAGTTTGCGGGAATGACATCCCAAAACGCCCTGTACAATGAATCTGTTTCATCATTCTGTACCGGAGACCTGTATGACCATAATGATGCAACAGGCTTCATACGTTTATACAGCCTGCCTTACAAAATTAAGGCATACAACAAGATGAACAATAATCATAAATCAACAGGGGTAATTTAAATTTCAACAGGTTGCGTGCCCTTGCCAAGCTTATTATTTTTAGTGTTTTGAGGGAATTTTTCCATGAAAAATTCCCTTTTGCATTTATTTATCTTTATGGTATACTTATAAAGCTTGGCTAAAGGAGGATAAAAATCTTGAATGGCAATAATGGAAACAAAATGATAAATGCAATGACTGAAGGCAATCCTTTAAGACTTATACTTGCTTTTGCCTTCCCAATGTTTATAGGTAATATTTTTCAGCAGCTTTACAATATGGTTGACAGCATCGTGGTGGGAAACTATGTGGGGAAAGTGGCATTAGCCGCCGTAGGGACAGGCTTTCCCGTAATATTTTTAATGTCTTCAATGTTCATCGGCCTGGGCATGGGAGCAACTATATTAATTTCTCAATATATAGGTGCCGAAGATTACGACAATGTGAGGAAAACTTCACAGACAATCTATACCGCAATGCTTTTAAGCTCCATCCCCATATCAGTAATCGGCTTGATTTTTTGCGAGCCAATACTTCTTTTGATGAACACTCCTTTGGATGTTTTGCCCATGGCAAAACAATATATGCTGATAATATTTGCAGGGACGATCGGAAGTGTAGGTTATAACATCAATGCGGGAATACTCCAGGGTTTTGGAGACAGCAAGTCATCCCTCTTGTTTCTTGTCATTGCAACAGTCATAAACATAGTCCTGGACTTATTGTTTGTTGTAGTATTCGGGTGGGATGTGCCCGGTGTTGCGGCTGCAACCGTAATAGCCCAAATATTTTCGTGGATTTTCGGTATTATTTACATGAAAAAGAAATATGATATTTTGAAATTCCAAATAAGCAAGTTTTATTTTGATAAGGGAATATTCAAAAAAATACTCAAACTGGGCCTGCCAACGGGAATACAAATGTCCTTGTTCTCGGTAGGTATCATGAGCATGCAGTCATTGGTAAACGGTTATGGTGCCGATTATATGGCAGGCTTTAATGCGGCAAACAAGATAGATACATTTGCCTTTATGCCGATTCAAAGTATTTCAAATGCCGTAACCACATATACCGGTCAGAATATAGGGGCAGGAAGAATAGACAGGGTCCATAAGGGAACACTTGCAGGTGCTTCAGTTTCAATAATAATCTGTATCTTAGCTTTAATCATCATACCTCTTGGGCCCTTTATGCTGGGCTTATTCAATTCGGAGCCCGAGGTAATTGATTCGGGAATGATATATTTAAATAATGTAATGCCTTTTTATGTCTTGCTTTCTGCTGTATTTATTTTAAATGCCGTGGAAAGAGGAGCCGGAGAATCAGTAATACCCATGGTCAGCTCCTTAGCATCTATTTGGTTGGGCAGAATTCCTTCAGCCTATTATATAGCTGCAAAATTTGGCAAAGAATACTTATTCTACAGCTATCCGGCCGGATGGATCTTAGGATTGGCAATTACGGGAAGCCACTATATATCAGGCAAATGGAAAATAAAGTCACAAAAACTGCTGGAAAACTAATAAAAAAGGGGGACACAAAGCCGTGTCCCCTTTCCTGACCTTTACTCAATTCTGTCTAAAACCTTCTTGATTATAGCAGGAGCCGTTTTGCACTTTTCTTCCGAAACAGCACATACTGCAAACCGCAGCCCCTTCTTGAGGGCTACAACGAAGAGGTTTTCCTTAATTAATTCATCAGAGGCCTTCTTGGCATCCTTGCATGGTATACTTACAAAGAAACCGTCCCTGTAAGGTAAGATTTCCAACCCGGCTTCCTTTGCCCCTTTAACAAAAGCATCGGCTCGCTTTCTGAGCATCATCTTTGCTTCCTTGACTTCCGCCTCGTAAGCCTTGGTTTTCTCAGGGTCTTTAGCTATGCGGGTCATTATTTCCATGGCTGCCCTTGTACCGTTAGACCAGTTTGCCCTGTTTGAATGCAGGCATGAATAATAAAATTCTTCGGCAATTTCTTCATCCGATGATATGCAGATTGCTGCACCCGAACGCATGCCATACATCGTGTACCCCTTGGACATGCTGAATGCTGCGATAATTAAAATATTTTTCGGCAGGCCTGAGAATTTTGCAAAGAATTTTCTTCTTTCATCCCCTATGCCGGCATAGTCTATATATGCGCAGTCAACAACAATTATAATTCTATTTTCCGGGTCCTTGGCATTTTCTTTAGCAAGGTTTAAGACTTCATCCCACTCTTCATCTGAAAGGCTGTATCCCGTGGGATTGTTGGCAGGTGTATTCAATATGGTAACAAGTCTCTTTTGCTTATTCAGCAATTCTTCGAATTTTTCCTTAAAGGATTCCATGTTAAATTCATTCTTGCTGTTAAATAACTCAAATGTTGTAGCTTTCCTGCCGTATTCTTCAGAGATGGTTATATAGGGGCTCCAGAACCAGTCGCTTATCAGGATGGAATCTCCCGGTTCCGTATAATTATATATTGAGTGTCTAACGGACCCTGTACCTCCGGGAGTAGCTACAGCCCTGATATGTGCATCCGGCCTGTATTTACCGAAGCATATATTCGGCACTGTTTCCAAGAAATCAGGCTGGCCTGCTACCTGGGCATATGCTGCAATTGCTGCATCAGGCATCGATTTCAATTCTTGATAAACAGTATTTAAGCAGATAAGGTCTCCCTTATCGTCAACCAATGCCCCTAAGGTTGAATCTATTACATTTTCTTTCCCGTACTTGTCTATTGCTTCTTTTGCCTTTGCTGCCAGTCCAAAGATTGCATCATTTACTTTCGGCCACTTTGCATGCCCTGCAACCATGTTAAATGCCATCTTATCACCTCGTTTTTTTATTTAATTTTAACATTTCACAAAATATAAGTCAACGAGATCATATTCTCAAATAATTCAGGGAATCCTATTAAAGGTGACAATGCAAGAAAAGATTTTAAAAAGTGGTTGACAAAATACAACAAAGACATTATTATATAAAAGTTAATATTTACTGATCCATTAGCTCAGCAGGCAGAGCACTTGACTTTTAATCAAGGTGTCCGGCGTTCGAATCGCCGATGGATCACCATTATAAAACAACATTTGACGATCTTCGTGACGTTGGATGTTGCTTTTTTTTGCCTGCAATTTTTTGTGAAGGGATTTTTTGCCATTTCGACAAATTTCAACAAATTATATTGAACAAAAATTATATATTATGTGCATTAAATCAAAAAGGGGTATAATTATGAGGGGATATGGTTTAAATGATGATGCCGGCAGGGAGGAAGTGTCAATTAATGCTGAAAATCATAATGAGAAGATGGCTGCTTTAGGTCAGTTGTCCGGAGGAATTGCTCATGACTATAATAATCACCTGATGAGCATAATCGGCAATGCAACCATGATAATGAAAACCAAAGACTTGGATAAGATCTATGATTATTCCGAAAGGATTATTCATATTTCACAAAGCGCAGCAGAACTTACTAAAAAAATTCTCATGTTTTCCAAGAAAAAACCCTGTACCGCCAAGCCCGTGAATTTAAAGAAAATAATGGATAATACATGTAAGATGATGGAATTCATCCTCAGTAAGGAAATAGACCTGGTATACAGTTATGATGCCAATGTGGAAGTTATAGTGGGGGATGAGTCCCAGCTTGAATGCATGTTGGTAAACATGATATTGAATTCTAAGGATGCAATCACCAATAACGGTACAATTAAAATAGGTACCATGGATACGGTGGTTTTTTCTGAAATGACTTTGAGCCACGATGTAAAGATCAAACCCGGCCATTATATACAAATTTATGTGGAAGATAACGGTTCAGGAATAAACGACGATATACTGCACAGGATATTTGAGCCCTATTTCACCACGAAAACTAAATCAAAAGGAACAGGTTTAGGCTTATCCGTTGTATTCGGCACGGTGAAATCCCACAGCGGTTATCTGAATGTTGCAAGCAGTCCGGGTCAAGGGACAAGGTTTGAAATATTTATTCCCATTCATAAAAAACACTGTATGCCCGACAAGATAAAAACTACGGAGGAAAGGAACAATACTGTCATGTTGGTTGATGATGAAGTAAGTGTTTTGGATATTGAAGCTGAAATGTTGGAGGATTTAGGATATGATGTGGTAAAATTCAGTTCTTCTCCTGAAGCATTAAAATACTATGAAAATAATTACAAGGAAATAGCTTTTTCAGTGGTTGATATAGTAATGCCCGAGCTGGGCGGCAAAGAACTCTATGAAAAAATGACCATCATAAATGAAGAAGCAGTGGTTGTTTTCATAACCGGGTTTGCCCAAGAGGCAGAATATGAAGAACTTATGAGAAGAGGAAGCATGATTATTGAAAAGCCCTTTACATATGAGGTCCTGTCGGAAAAGATCGCTCAATTGTATTTATAAGAGATTCTTCACATGGGTTCAGAATGACCCTGACGTGTATTTATTTCAACGCAATGAAGGATCTCATGAGATTCTTCGAGCTAAAGGTCTCAGAATGACAGCAGTTTCTGAGTTGTTCATATCAATGACACCCTGAGAGTTTCAATGACACTCTGCCTTTTATCCATAAGGTCCAAATACAGGACTTTTTTTGTGTCCATATGTTAAGATAATTTAATAATAAAGGAAGGATATTATTTTGACAATTATTAATTTTTTGATAGAATGAAACATGATAAGTTTAACAGGAGGAAAAAATGAGTATAAACGATTACACTTTTGAAGAACCCAAACCATTCGGAAAACTATCCATAATCGCAATGAAGGGATGCGAAGAGATAGCTGCAAGAATAGACTACTATTTAAAGGCCTGGAGGCAGGATAAGGATGGTGTCATTTATTCAAACGGCTCTGACTTCAAAGGCACCTTTATATTGGATGCCGCTTGTCCAAGATTTGGTTCGGGTGAAGCAAAGGGAGTAATAAATGAAACCGTAAGAGGCCATGATATATTCATAATATCGGATGTTTTTAATTACGGCGTAACTTATAAAATGTACGGCATGGAAGTGCCCATGAGCCCTGATGAGCACTACCAGGACTTAAAAAGAATAATTGCCGCAATGAACGGTAAAGCTAAGCGCATAACGGTAATAATGCCCATGCTATATGAAGGCAGACAGCATAAGAGGGCTACAAGAGAATCATTGGATTGCGCCCTTGCATTGCAGGAGCTCACATCAATGGGAGTTGAAAATATTATCTCTTTTGACATACATGATCCGAGGGTGCAAAATGCAATTCCTCTTCATGGTTTTGAAGATTTTCACCCATATTATCAAATGATAAAGGCCTTTGTAAGAGCAGTGCCTGATGCAAAAATTGACAGGGACCACATGATGATAATATCTCCTGATGAAGGGGGCATGACCAGGTGCATTTATTATTCATCGGTTATGGAGCTGGATTTGGGAATGTTCTATAAGAGAAGGGATTATACCGTAGTAGTAAGCGGCAAGAATCCAGTTATAGGTCATGAATTCTTAGGAGGCAATTTAGAGGGAAAAGATGTTATTGTTGTTGACGACATGATAGCTTCGGGAGATTCAATGATTGATGTTGCCGGTAAACTTAAGGAAAGAAAGGTAAAAAACGTATATGTGTTTGCGTCCTTTGGCTTGTTTACCGAAGGCTTTGAGAAATTCGATAAGGCCTACAGGGACGGAATAATAACCAAGGTCTTCACTACAAACATGATTTACCGGAGACCGGAGCTGCTGCAAAAGCCTTGGTATGGGGAAGTGGACATGTCAAAATACATAGCCAATATCATAGATACTTTAAACTATGACAATTCCTTGAGCGAATTGCTGGATCCGGTTAAAAAAATCAAAACATTACTTAAAAAATAGTCAATAAAGAATGTCTGCCAGGCAGGCATTTTTTTGCATCAGCTGAGGGCAAAAAAAATTGAAATTAGTTTGCTTGTATGTTATAATTCTTTCATTAATGATTTCTGGATAAGCATATGAAAAAAGTCATGGAGGATAAAGATGGGTCTGAGGATGGATATAGGTATCGACCTGGGCACTGCCAGCGTATTGGTTTATATTAAAGGTAAAGGAATTGTTATTAATGAGCCTTCTGTTGTGGCTATTGATATTAATACAAACAAAATTCTTGAAGTGGGAGAAGAAGCAAGAAAAATGCTTGGGCGTACTCCCGGCAATATCGTAGCCATAAGACCATTGAGGGATGGAGTTATATCGGATTTCGACATTACGGAGAAAATGTTGAAATACTTCATAAAAAAGGCAGTAGGTAATTCCTTAATAAAACCGAGGGTAATTATCTGCGTCCCCAGCGGGGTGACGGAGGTTGAGAAAAGGGCGGTTTTAGAAGCAAGCAACAATGCAGGCGCAAAAAAGACATATTTGATTGAAGAGCCGGTTGCCGCTGCCATAGGTGCAGGTCTTGACATAACAAAGCCGTCCGGCCACATGGTTATCGACATGGGCGGAGGTACAACGGATATAGCGGTTATATCCTTAGGAGGGATCGTTGTAAGCAGGTCCATAAAGATTGCCGGCGATAAATGCGATGATGCCATCGTAAGGTACGTAAGGAAAAAATACAATGTTATGATTGGCCTGAGAAGTGCAGAAGAGATAAAAATAAAAATCGGTACCGCATTTCCTGTCGAAGAAGACAAATATATGGAAGTAAGGGGCAGGAACTTAGTTACCGGCCTGCCGGTAAATTTGACAATTTCGTCTTCCGATTTGCTTGAAGCCATGGAGGAAACACTTACAGCAATAGCAGATGCCGTGCATTCGGTTCTTGAAAAAACTCCTCCTGAATTAGCCGCCGATATAAGTGAAAAGGGTATAATGATGACAGGCGGCGGATGCCTTATCCACGGAATGGATAAACTCCTTGAAAAAAGAACCGGATTAAAGGTAACCATAGCAGAGGATGCGGTATCCTGTGTTGCCAAGGGGACAGGTCAGTCCTTGGAGCATATGGACGTATTAAAAGATACCCTGCTTACGGAAAATATAAGAACAAATTATAATGTGGGATAGTTATCGGTATAGTCAGTGAATAGGGACACGCCTCTGTTTTCGGATATCCTCTCCGGGATATTCAAAGGAGGTATGTCCTTAAATTTAGAAAGAGGTCAGATATGAAAGTTAGAAAGGCAGTAATACCTGCGGCAGGCTTGGGCACCAGATTTTTGCCTGCAACCAAAGCAATTCCTAAGGAAATGCTGCCCATTGTGGATAAGCCGACAATCCAATACATAGTGGAGGAAGTTGTTGCCTCCGGAATCGAAGATGTATTAATAATTACGGGAAGAAACAAAAGTTCAATTGAAGAGCATTTCGACAGGGCGGTAGAGCTTGAATACAATTTAGAGAATACAAATAAAGAAGAACTTTTGAAAGAAATTAAAAAAATCTCTAAGATGATAAATATACATACGGTAAGACAAAAAGACCCCTTAGGTTTGGGTCACGCAGTTTATTGCGCTAAAGCCTTTGTGGGCAATGAACCCTTTGCGGTCCTCTTAGGCGATGATGTGGTGGATTCGAAAAAGCCCTGTCTTGCACAAATGTTAGAAGTTTATGAAGAATACAAGGCCTCCATTCTTGGGGTCCAGCCGGTGGAATGGGAACAAGTCCATAAATACGGCATAGTTTCAGGTGCTAAAATCAATGAGAGAATCTACAGCGTCAATGATTTGGTGGAAAAGCCGGACAAGGATGAGGCACCTACGAATATTGCAATATTAGGCAGGTATATATTGACTCCTGAAATATTTAAAATGCTTGAAAGTACAAAGGCCGGTGTTAACGGGGAAATCCAGCTTACGGACGGGTTGAAAAAACTATGCAGTCTTAATGACATATATGCCTATGTATTTGAAGGCAGAAGATATGATGTAGGCAGCAAGTTAGGCTTCCTTGAAGCTAACCTTGACTTCGCCCTGAAAAATGGCGAGCTTAGAGAAGGCTTATTAAAACATTTGAAAACAATTGATATAGAATAAGGGGTAGGAATAATATGTACAACAAAAAATATGAAATATGGCTTAACAGTCCATACGTAGATGATGAATTAAAAAAAGAATTAAAAGAAATCGAAAAAATTGAAAGTGAAATTGAAGACAGGTTCTACAAGGATTTGGAGTTCGGTACCGGAGGCATGAGGGGCAAGATCGGTGCAGGCACAAACCGAATGAACTTGGTGACCGTTGCTAAAGCAACCCAAGGAATTGCAAACTATTTAATTGAAAAATATAAAAGCGAAGAAATTTCTGCAGCAATCGCATATGACTCAAGAAACATGTCAAAAGAATTTGCGGAAAAAGCAGCATGTGTTTTTGCTGCAAACAATATAAAGGTATATCTTTTTGACAGCCTCAGACCTACTCCGGTATTATCCTATGCTGTGAGGTATTATAATTGCAAGGCAGGGGTTGTAATTACCGCAAGCCATAATCCTCCGGAATACAACGGCTACAAGGTATATGACCAATTTGGAGGCCAGGTTGTTCAGGATGCCGATAAAATCATTGAAAAAATCAACCAGGTAAAATTAGAGGACATAAAATCGGCAGAATCGGATGGGAATTCAAAAATTCAAATAATCGGAGATGACCTGGATACATCTTACATAAATCAAATTAAAAGGCTAAGCTTGAGAAATGATGTGGACAAGGATATAAGAATTGTTTTCACCCCCCTTCACGGGACCGGAAACAAACCGGTAAGAAGAGTCTTGGACGAAATGGGATACAAAAATGTATTTGTCGTTGAAGAGCAAGAAAATCCGGATCCGGGGTTTTCAACGGTCAAATCACCAAACCCTGAGGAAATAAGCTCATTTGACCTGGCAATTAAAAAGGCCGGGGACCTCAAGGGTGAAATAATAATAGGCACAGACCCTGACTGTGATCGTGTAGGGTTAGTGGTAAGGCATGAGGGAGAATTTGTGCCCTTAAACGGTAATCAAACAGGGGCCTTGCTTTTAAATTACCTGCTTGCTTCTTTAAAGGAAGAGGGAAGAATCCCGGCGAAACCTGCTATTGTTAAAACAGTGGTAACCAGTGAGATTGCCGACCGGATTGCAGATAAATATAAGGTAAAGACCTTCGATACCTTGACCGGTTTTAAATATATAGCTGAATTGATGCAAAAATTCGAAGATACAAAAGAATATAATTTCTTGTTCGGATATGAAGAAAGCTACGGCTATTTAGCAGGCACCTTTGTGCGAGATAAGGATGCGGTGATTGCTTCCATGCTCATCTGTGAAATGGCTGCATATTATAAAGGACAAGGCAAGACCTTGGTGGATGTTTTGGCTGAAATATATGATGAGCACGGTTATTATATTGAAGAGACCATTTCATTGACTTTCTCCGGCCTTGCAGGCCAAAGCAAAATGAAAGCCATCATGGAATATTTCAGAGAAAACAAACTGAATTCCCTGGCCGGGAAAAAGATACCCGCCATTATCGATTATAAGCTGAGCATTTCATGCGATCTGATTAATGGAACAACGGAAAGAATATCTTATCCTAAATCCGATGTTTTGAAATTCTCTTTTGAGGACGGGTCCTGGCTTGTATTGAGACCATCAGGGACAGAACCTAAGTTAAAGGTATATTTTTCAATCAATGGGAAAAGTAAGGACGAAGCAGCCGAAAACCTGGAAAAAATCAAAAATGAAGTATTAAATATGATTGACCGCATACAAATTAATTTAGGTTAAGACTAAATCTATGAGGGAGGTTAAATATGAAAATATTTAATACCGGAACCCCAAAAATTATTTTGATAATTTTTATTTTAGTATTTGTTATAAACACATTTGCTTATGCCGGAGTTAATCCGACAAGGGAAGAATTAGAGGATATGATTGAGCGGGTTGCCCAAAAAAGAGCAGTCCCTTCCATTCTTTTAAAAGCCATTGCAAGAGTTGAATCTTGTTATGAGCATTACAAAAAGGACGGCAGTCCCAAGATAACCGGTACAAGCATCGGCCTCATGCAGATAAACAACAGAAGCGGGGGATATGACACCGAAAGGCTTAAATATGATATCATGTACAATATTGAGGCAGGAGCAGACGTGCTTCTCAGCAAATGGAACATGAGTTCCAGCAAAAAGGTTTCAAGTGTGGGAAATATGGACCCCAACATTTTGGAAAACTGGTATTTTGCCCTCTGGGCTTACAATGGATGGGTGGGGAGCAACAACCCCCACACGGTTTCATCCTCTGCAAAAAAACATACCTATCAGCAGCTTATCTATGATGTAATTGAAAAAGAATACGGCGGGAAAATTCACAATATTGATTTTTCATATCTGCCTGCAACAGGAAAACCCAGCCGGTCTTTGACGGTTCCTACACCGGAGTATAACCATACCGGAGGCATAGTATTTTATGAAAAGGGAGATTATGTGAAGACCGATGGCCTAAGAGATAAGTTTTATGTAAGGGATGCCCCTGCAGGCAATTATGTCCATGGCCTTTCTCCCAATCAGCTGGGTCTTATAGATGAAGGACCCGTATTGCAAAACGGTTACTATTGGTACAAGGTATATATTGATGAAAATACCCAAGGCTGGATAGAAAGAAACTTCCTCCTCCGGACCGGAGATATCGAACACGGCATATATGCATTCGAAGACATTTCTTTCCATTGGGCCAGAAAAATAATCATGGACTTATTTGGTAAGGGTATTGTCGGTGAAGCCGAATATTTCAATCCTGACAATTATATAACCAAAGAAGAGTTCTGTATACTCTTAAGCAAAACCTTGGACTATACCGGTTATGATGAAGCTATAGAGTCCCCGGATGAGGAAGAAGCCATGGAACCGGAAAAAGAAGCCGAAGAATCAACACCGGAACCTGAAGAAACAGCATCGGAGCTTGAAGAAGCTTCAACGGAATCCGAAGAATCGCCTGCTTTATTGAAAAACATTGAGGACATTAATCCCTGGGCTCTAGAGTATGTAGAAGATGTTTATGAGCTGGGATTAGTGGACGATACAATTAATCCTCCGGAAAATTTAACGCGAAAAGAAGCAGGTGTCATTATTGCCAAACTGTTTGAAATCAGCGAAGAATTCTCTTCATTGGATGTAAAAACCCTTTTCACGGATATAGATAATTTGAATGAAGAAGAAATTAATGCAATAAAAACCGTATACACAAACGGTATAATGTCCGGCAAGGGCTCGGGAATATTCAGTCCGGACTCGTTTTTAACCAGGGCTGAAGCGGCCGCAATAATGGCTAAGATTTCGGATATATCCTTTTGAAAACATAATGTCATTATTATGAATAACCCGAAGGGTGTCATTGTTATGAATAACCCACAAACTGTCATTCTGAGAGCTTTAGCTCGAAGAATCTCATAAGATCCTTCGATACCCTCAGGATGACATATATTGGGACTTGTCAGCAACCTATGGGATAGTACTTGAAAAAAGTACTGTCCCTTTTGATTGCCTGATAAAGGCATGCCTTCTTCCAAAGGAAAAAAACAGGTATAATTTTCAATATTATGGGAATATTTACATTATCAAACAAGAAAAAGCAGCTTGACGACAAAGAGGTGTGAATATTGAAAGCCATAAGCCGGAAAATTATAGTGATAGTAATATTTTTACTGGTTTTTAACACGACTGTATTTGCGGGAGTAAACCCCTCAAGGGATGAAATTGAAGCAATGATAGATCGGGTTGCCATAAAAAGAGGCATACCCGCAATACTTTTAAAGGGAATAGCAAGGGTCGAGTCTGTTTTTAAACATTTCAACAGCGACGGAAGCCCTAAAATATGCGGTACCAGCATAGGCCTTATGCAGATTAACAATATATACGGGGGTTATGACAACTACAAGCTTAAACATGACATAATCTATAATATAGAAGCCGGTGCGGATGTACTCCTGAGCAAATGGAGTATGAGCTCATACAACAAGGTATCGAGCGTAGGAAACATGGACCCTAATATTTTGGAAAACTGGTATTTTGCTTTATGGGCCTATAACGGCTGGTCAGTGGGTAACAATCCGGTGTCACCCTATGCCAAGAAATACACCTATCAACAGCTTATTTACGATGTGATAGAAAAAGAATACGGTAAAAAAATACATAATATAGACTTTTCATACCTGCCCAGGGAAAGCAACCCAAGCAGGTCATTGATAGTTCCGACACCCGATAATTTCTCATCCGGCAATATCATTCTCTATGAAAAAGGAGATTATGTAATAACAGACGGTATCAGGGGAGCATATTATCTGAGAGATGCACCGGCAGGGAATTATATTTATGAGCTGAGCCTTGGCCAGTTGGGGGTAATTACCGAAGGCCCCCTTTTAAAAAAGGGGTTTTATTG
>JAAYOE010000170.1 GCA_012520455.1 Tissierellia bacterium | reverse complement strand
GAAGAATCTCATGAGATCCTTCGCATACGCTCAGAGTGACAATTTCAATTTCAGGCATATTTATTTCAAAGCTTCTATGGCAGCTTTAAGCTGCAAGTCTTCCGTGTTGGTTTCCAAATATTTTATCAAAGCGTTATACAAGGCATCCTGGGTGGCAAAATCTATGGTTCCGTATGGAAACAATAAATTATCTTCCTGGAACTTCATAACTTGCTTAAAGGATGCATGGTCATATACTCCGTCTGCCTTGTCGATTTCATAACCTAATTCCATAAGTATCATTTCGGCTGCTAAAACATCAAGGCTGACATTTCCCAACTCGGGTTTTTGTTCTTTGCTGAACCGTGGATATTTGGAAATATCCGGTTTTTCATTTTCTACTACAATATCCGGGCTTATTCCAACCTTATGTACAGGTTTTCTGTCTACGGAAAAATATTCTGCAGTGGTAAATTTCACTCCGCTGCCGTCAATTAAACGATACAGGGACTGAACAACACCCTTGCCGTAAGAATTTGTTCCAACGATGATTCCTTCATTTTTATACTTTACTGCACCTGCAAATATTTCCGTTGCGCTGGCGCTTCCTTCGTTAATCAACACGGCAATTTCGTATTTTTGCTCCTTTAGTCTGCTTTCATAAATATCTTCCTTGCCGGCTGCATATTTTACATATACCAGGGGTCCTTCCGTAACAAAAAGATTTAACAAATCAACTGCCGACTGTAAGGTTCCTCCCCCGTTGTTACGCATATCTATTATAATTTTTTTAACATCATGCTCATCAAAGGACTCTAATTGCTTTTCAACAAGGTCTTTAGTATTGTCGGAAAAACCGGTAACTTTCAAATATCCTATCTTGTCTTCCAGTATTTTTCCTTCAACATTGTTTATTACTATAGCCCTCCTTATTAAATCAAAGGTCAGGCTTTCCTTGCCGCGCAAAATTCCTATTTTTACGGGTGTTCCTTCTTCTCCCCTTATAAGAAGAGATGCCTGGCTGGAAGTAGCGCCTGTTATGTCATAACCGTCAACGAATTTTATTATATCACCTGCCTTAATTCCTGCCTCAATTGCAGGTGAGCCGGGCAGGGGAGTCACTACAACAACTTGCCCGTTTATATCCATAATTTGAACGCCTATGCCTGAGAATTCTCCTGCCGTATCTTCAAGCAAGGCATCATATTCCTTGGGTGTGTAATAGGTGCTGTAATCATCCAAGATGCTGAAAAACCCGTCATACAGGCCATTCATGATATCTTCCGGGCTGACTTCGTACTGGTATCTGTCAAGGACGAAATATATCACATTTTTCATAAATTCTAAATCTTCACTGAATTTTTCCCGGTCGATTTCAACAGCCCCTACGGGGGTAAATGAAAAACACAAGATTAAAACAATTAACATAAGGCTGACTTTTCTTTTCATAATGCACCTCAACTTTTTAGTATGAATAGGTTATCCTTATGTTAGCACTTATTAATGATAACATCAAGTATTACTTCATCCGTATGGTCCATGCCCAAGTTTGAAACCTTAGCTAAATTTTGTATTGACATTTCCGGCGTGGAGCCTAAAATTCCGTTGTTTTCGGGTATATATATTTTTTCCAGGGCCATTTTTGCGGCATCAACAGCGGCATCCACCGATATTGACAGTTTATAGGCACAGCTTAGCTTTGCCCCGTCACAGAGCATGCCGGATATACCTGCTATCATGTTGTTTATGGACCCTTTAATCTGGTCATTGTCGCCCCCTAACATGTATGTAAGGCCGGCGGCACAGCCCACCCCGGCAGCCACCCCGCAGCCGCAAACCGGTGAAAGTGCTCCCAAATACACCTTTACATAAATGGTAATTAAATGGCTTAAGGCAACCGACCTCAATACCTTTTCACTGAGAATTTCCATTTCACCGCCAATATAGGCTATGGGAATGATTGCAACCAAACCGTGATTGCCTGAGCCTGCACTGCTCATTACCGGCAAAAGGTATCCCGACATCCTGGCTTCCGAAGCGGCTGCCGTATATGCCTTAGCCATGGCGAAAACATCCTCTGCCTTATTAAACATATAATTTCCTAAACCGACTCCTGTTTCTTCCCTCAAGCCTGCCTTGGCAATTTTCATATTCATGTCGATTCCTTTTTGAATAAAGGCAAGTTCTTCTGCCGGTACCCGGTTGACATAATCAATAAGGTCATCAATGGTAAATTTTTTTATTTCATATTTTATTTCATTACTTGCTTTTTTCTCACCCGAAAGGGCATTGTTACTGTCTAATAAGACCTCATCATTTTTTCTTTCGAAAACAATATTGGTGTGAGCATCTCGAATTATCACAGTTGCACTATCTTTATCGCCTAAGGCCTCCGCCTTTATATACAAGCCTTGGGTAATGGGATTCAACTTCAGGTCTATAATACCGGCATCAACAATTTTCAATGCTTCAGCTATGCTTTCTTCATCCACGTCCTTCAGTACTTCCAATGCATACTCCGAT
Organism: Tissierellia bacterium; assembly: GCA_012520455.1. Classification (GTDB taxonomy): domain Bacteria; phylum Bacillota; class Clostridia; order Tissierellales; family Sedimentibacteraceae; genus Sedimentibacter. The sequence goes on along the minus strand of JAAYOE010000170.1, from coordinate 2,759 downwards.
TTACCTATAATTAGTGACAAGGCTGCCGCAAATACTATCCCATGCTCCTTTGTGCCCGGGATACCGACACTGGCTCCGTTTTTTAATATATTTTTGTCTACTTCAATATTTAGCTTTTTGACTTCAGCCCCCAATAATTCTTTTGCTCTTGCTGTTGCATAGGCTACGGCTCCGGGCTCGGTGCAGCCTAATGCGGGAGTAACCTGATTTTTTAATATATCTGTCAATAAGTCAGTTTTCATGGCATATCTCCTCTTCTTTTTTATACTTTGTCATTGCAATGAATAACCCGCAGGGTATCATAGCGATGAATACATGTCAGTGTCATTCATACCAATGCAAAGGTCTATCAAAAATTTACATGCATGAAACATGCCAAGGAAAGGGATGAAAGAATTAGTTGAAAAACAGCCATTTTTGTAAAAAAAGCCCCTAAATGGTTATCAAAAATGATAATAAAAAATATAAATTAATATAGAGTTAAATAATTCGAACATCTCAAACGTTTATCAAATTTGCAGACTTTTTATCAAATATGATAAATTATTCAATCAATATAAAATTTCTATAGAATAAAAGGGGGTCTTGTATTATAATATAAATAAGGAAGGTTGATATTATGAATATTCTGATGAGTGTTAAACAGGAACTCCAACATATCATCGAAGCTATGCATGCCGTGACAAATGTTGATATTACCATTGTGGATGAAGATCTTCAAAGGATTGCCTCCACTGTTGATGAAGGCTTTAGCCTTGGAGCCAAGGCCCCTATTTACTCTGCCTTTCATAAATGCATAATTACGGGAGACCAGTATTTTTTGGAAAATCCAAAAGAGGACCCCTTGTGTTCCGAATGCGTAAATATAGAAAACTGCATGGAATTGGTCGAGCTTTGCATTCCCATCAAGTTCAGCGGGAAAATAATAGGCGTGATAGGAATGTGCGCCTATGATGAAAAGGCAAGGCAGAATCTTTTAATGAATCGCGAAAGCTTCATGAATTTTGAAAGCCAGTTGGTTCATATAATATCTACCGTTCTCAGTGAAAAAAAGATTATGAAAATGCTGGAATATTCATCGTCTGAATTGATGACCCTGATTAATTCATTGAATGAAGGAATCATCATCATAAACAATAATCATGAAATCATAAATACAAACAAGTATGCAAACGATAAACTGAACATAGATACTTATAGTATTCCGGATATATGGAATTTACTTTCGGAAAAGGTCTACAATGCCTTTGTTGACAAGGATTTTACAGGAGAAGTGGGCCCGGTTAAGCTTAATAACAAGGAATTTGTCATAAATGCCAACCCTATAATGGTAAAAGACAAGAGGGAAGGAACAGTATTGGTCTTGTCCGATTTTGACAAAATGAAGGAATCGGTTATCGAATTCAGCAGGAAGAAGGACATGGTGACCTTTGACGATATTGTAGGGGAAAGCGAGCTTTTGAAGCAGGCACGAAGAGAAGCCATGCAAGTGGCTGACTCCGATGTACCTGTTTTAATCCTGGGCGAAACCGGTACCGGCAAGGAAGTATTTGCCCGTGCGATTCATAATTTGTCCGCCAGGAAAAATGAAGTCTTCATGGCCATAAACTGCGGCGCAATCCCGGAAAACCTGATTGAAAGCGAGCTTTTCGGCTATGAAAAAGGGTCCTTTACGGGTGCAAATGTCAGGGGTAATCCCGGCAAGTTCGAAATATGCAAGGACGGGACCCTGTTTTTGGATGAAATAGGGGACCTTCCCTTATCCATGCAGGTAAAATTGAACAGGGTTCTTGAAGAGAAGGAAATACTGAGAGTGGGAGGAAACACCCCCATAAAGGTTAACCCAAGGATAATTTCCGCTACCCACCGATCCCTGGCTTCTATGGTTGAAAAAAACCTATTCAGGGATGATTTGTATTACAGGCTCAATGTAGTTCCGATTTATCTGCCTCCATTAAGGGAACGAGGATATGATGTGATTATACTGTCCAGGTATTTCCTTAACAGGTTCAACAATATTTACAAGAAGCAGTTTAAGGGCTTTACAACCGAAGCAGAACAGTTATTGATGGGGTACAAGTTTCCGGGAAACATCAGGGAGCTGAGAAATTTAATAGAATACGCAGTTATTTTTGAAGAAGGCTCTTATATAGGGGCCGAGAATCTGAGGAAGAAAGTTGCCCCGTCTTCCGGCAGGAATTTAAAATTATCCGAATTGACAAGGCTCTATGAAAAATCTGTCATTAGCAATAAGATTCAGGAATTGGGCGGTGATTTGGAATCCAAGAAGGAGGCTGCCAGGCAGCTGGGCATAAGCATTGCAACCTTATACAGAAAGTTAGAATAAGTTTTTGACTTTAAGCTGATTATAGGGTAAAATACTGTAATCAGACATGTGAGGTTATAATGAACAGAAACCCAAAAACATCAAATATTACAGAAGCGGCAATGATAACCGGTATGCTGGTTATAATTGCTTATCTATCATCATTTATTACAATTGTAATGTTTTTTTATCCCACTCCCGCAATTATTTTAGGCAAAAGGAAGGGGCTTAAATATTCGGCTTTAGCCTTAACAGCATCGGATTTAATAATTTCCATGCTCTTGGGATTACAAACGGGGCTTATATTTTTCTTATTATATACACCTTTTGCACTTGCCCTTACATATGGAGTTTGCAGCGACGAAGATGCCAACAAAACAATTTTGTTCGGGTCGGCAGCTTATATGATTTCCTTTGTGGCATTTATACTCTT
>JAAYOE010000169.1 GCA_012520455.1 Tissierellia bacterium | reverse complement strand
GGATTTGATATGAGCGTATGCACGTTTATAGCAGCAAATTGCCCTATGGATGAGGTAAGACCGTCGAAAGAATATCCGCTAGAGATAAATGTCGATGAAGGAACGATTTATGACGGTGATGCCGATGATAATTTCTCTCTGTGCAAGTTCAGGGCAGTATTTGATTATACGGATAAAAAATATGGTGTTTGCCTTGAATGGGCTTACTATACAGAAGGTAGAGCAAAACTGATTCTAAAGTATATCCTAGATGTGCTTAGTCGCACAGATACTGTAGAAGTGTGGCACGTATGGTTGGACTACGGTTACTATGAATATGACGAAAGACCGATAATAAAAAAGAAACCCCTTCATATAGATGAAATAAGTCCTGAAGATATACGGGAAATTGATAATGCTGTGATTTGGGAAAATCCAAATTCTATCAGGCCGATATTTTATTGTTTGAAAATAATAAAGTGAAGAGGAAATGCTTTTTTGTTAGGCTATACATTTGGATATATGTAGGTATTTTCATTAGGAGGTGAAATTTTGCTTGAAGTTGTATTTAGTGATAGTGAGAAAGGTTCTATGAAAGCAGCAAAAAATTATTATGCAAAAGCTATGCTTGGTGGAGCTATCGGTTATATTGGGAAAAAGCCTACAAAATCTGAATTAGAGAAACATTTTGAAGGTCAAGCAGTTGGAGGGAGCTCTCAAGATGTTGTTAATATAGGCTTTTCGCTTGATATTGGAGATGTTTCGGGTGAGATTGATGGGGATGAGCGTCAAAATGTTTTTCGAAAAGTGTGGGGACGATTTGATTTTGACAATAAGGAGCAAGAACAGTTTTTCCAAAATCAACGCAAGGATTTGGAGAAGCTGTTGTCTGCTGCAAAAGATGGTATGCCGATACGGATATGGAAAAGCAACGCTCCTTATTCCACCTGTGGATTTCACTATGTATGCCATTTATTAAGGAATATTGACTGCAATATAAGTGTTGTTTCTTTACCTGAATATAATCCAATATCTGAGAATGAAACAGAAGAGTATAGTCACTGGGGAGAAGTTGCTGCAGGTAAGTTTTATCAATTTTTATCTCTTGAAAAACAATTAACTGAGATAGAAAAGAGAATTGTTAGTGGCCGCTGGCACGACTTAATGGAAGAAAATGCACCATTGCGTGCAATTATAAATGGAAAGTTAACTTCTGTACCGGAAAATTTTTATGATTTCATTATAATGAATAATCTGCCTGACAATGATTTTATTATGGCCAGATTTATCGGAAAGCTCTTGGGAGAATATAGACTGGGTATCAGCGATAGTTGGTATGCTTTACGTATTGAAAAAATGATTGAAGAAAACAAACTAATTATTGTTGAAAATAAGGATTCCTCACATCCATATGGAAAGGGTTTAAGAAAAGTATAAGTCTGCTTCGAAAAAACTAAACATCTGAAAAACAAGCTGTTCAGGGGAATCTCAACACACCGTTAGGTATATGGCTACAGGATTTTCGGGGATGTACCATTTGCCACAGTTGAAAGCAGCCTCCAATTGACCCACCTTATATACCGGAAGAGAGGTTGGTTTTCTTTTTTGTAATGTTCTCCTGTATAAAAAGGAAAATTATGTTATAATATTATTATGTTATTTTACGCTTTATATTTTCTACATTTGAATTATTTATATTACCAAGAGGGGATGTAGCGATATACAAATGAATTTATTTTGGGGGATAGGAAATGGAAATCCAGTTAAAAAGAATTTATGAAAGAAACTTCGTGGATGCGTTCAATCTGAAATTGGCAGACGGTCAGGAAGCATTTATCTCTCATCCAATTCGAAGCCTTGCACAGGCTTATGTGTATTATAACCAATGTACGCCTTTTGGCATTTATGATGGTGATAAGATGGTCGGTTATGTAATGGTTATTTATGATTATGACATACCCGAATATGATGTATGGCATATGATGATCGACACATCTTGTGCAGGGTACGCCGGAAACGGTGGTAAAAACAGCCCGCTCTCAAACCGGTGCATGTCTAAGCGCAGTTATAAATGCTTGAACTGTTTTTGTCAAAGGAAGTCAAGAATGGATACGAGCGGCTTTGAGGCATAAAGGAGGGTAAAAATGACTGTAAGAATGGCAAAGGTATGTTGTAATCAATTAAGAATAAGAGCACATAACTTTTATGAGAAACAAGGTATGTCCAAATTTCATTATAAATTTACCATGAATTTACATAATGAAGAAATCAAAGAGAACAGATTAGGAATATGAAAACTATCTAACTTATTAAGTTAAGGGAGAAATCTATACTGATGCAAAACTCTATAATTGACCTGGACAAACTGCATACAACAGAATTAGGGGAGGTGCGAATCAAACGAAACCTAAGTATTCAAGCAGATGATGTTGTTTTGTGGTGTAAAGAGTTCGTGAAACAGGCCGATATTATTATTGGGCAGGGAAAGAACCTGTATGCCTATAAAAATGGCGTGGTCATTACCATAAACGCTAAAAGTAACACGATTATAACAGCACATCCGATTAATGCGAAGGTTCGTCTTATGAGGACATCGGATTACTTGTGCCTTCCTGAGTTCCTGTACCAGGCAATTTTTATACCCGAAGGGGTAGAACCTCCATATAGAAGTATGGTAAACCACCCACAGATATTTGTATATATCAAGGATTTCGGTACCCGGCCCGGTGACTTGGGTGTAGTCGCTGAATCCAAGGGTCGGGTAATTGGGGCTGCGTGGACACGGATTATTCACGCTTATGGCCACATAAATGATGAAACACCGGAACTTGCTATTTCATTATTGCCGGAATTTCGAGGGTATGGGATTGGAACTAAGCTTATGAAAAAATTGTTTGGAGTACTAAGGGCCAATGGTTATGTACAAACTTCGCTTTCTGTTCAAAAGGATAATCCGGCAATAGAGTTTTATAAGCGTTTGGGATATAGGATAGTGGAAGAAAAACTTGACCACGAGGGGAACGAAGATTTCATTATGATTAAAAAGCTGAAGTGATTTTTTACCCCGCAAACTGTTTGAAACTCTGACGGGTTTTGAAACAACAGGTGCAGAAAAGCTAAACGCGCAGGGGGGAGGATGTTTATATGTTTATTGATTTAGAAACAGAAAGATTATTTTTGAAATGTATCGGATATGATGATACGGAATTCTTCTATAAACAGTTTACAACTGATGAAGTAAATCAATATCTTTTTGATATAGAGCCATTTGATTCTATGGAAGAAGCACAAAAATGGATTGGCTTCTATCTGGAAAGCGAACCAAGGAATCAGCAAAGGTGGATAATGGTACTCAAGGAAAATGGCGAAAAGATTGGAACTTGTGGTTTTCACCGCTGGAACAGAGAAACAGGCGAGATAGAAGTAGGTTATGATTTACAACCGTCTTATTGGAGAAAGGGTTATACGACCGAGGCACTTACTTCAATCATGAAATTTGCAGTAGAGGAAATGAAGGTTAAAAAGATATTTGCTCATATCTCTGCAGATAACATTGCTTCTGTCAGGATATCTGAAAAAATGGGATTTGTGAAGACCGGAGAACACTATTATGAAGAATTCCATGGTGAAAAATATTTACATGATATTTATTGTTTTGGTTGAGAGGTAGATTTCAGTGACCTCTGCAAAATCAAGCGGAAGAAATTGCGTTAAGGTTGAATTATAATACAAACATCCAAAAGGAGGATTAATTAATGGAAAGAAAAATTGAACAAGAGGTAAGAGGTTATAGAACGAAGGACGGAGCAGGAGTGAGTTTGGTCAGGGTTTTGGGACACCAAACTGTTCAGGAATACGATCCGATTTTGCTGCTTGATTCCTTTGACAGCATGAATCCCGAGGATTACACGGCGGGATTTCCGATGCATCCCCACAGAGGAATCGAGACAATCAGTTATATATATCGTGGGTTTATGACTCATAGGGACAGCTTAGGCAATGAGGATACCATTGGTGACGGAGAGGTCCAATGGATGACAGCAGGTTCAGGTATTATGCATGAAGAAAAATTGCCGGCTGCCGAGCG
>JAAYOE010000168.1 GCA_012520455.1 Tissierellia bacterium | reverse complement strand
TGGCAGGTAAGGAAGCAGCACCCCCTCCAACATGGCTGTATTTAAAAGACAGCAAGGACAAATATGATGTTTCCATGCCTCTGAGCGTAAAGGGCTGTTTCAGCATCTTGACCTTGAATCAAACCCCCCAAAGCATACTGGAAAAAGTCAAAAATGTTTGCCGGGAGTCCTTCGATGAGGTTATTGATGATATGAATAACAGCTTTAGAAGGTTTGCAAAAGCAACCGGCCTTCCCCTAAAATACCTCCAATGGGAATCGAGGGTAGTTAATTTTCAGGACCTTTACAGGGAAGCAGAAGCTGCCCATGGCCAAGAATTTGTTACGGAATATAAGAAAAAATTGGATGAGCTTGCAAGTAAGTATCGAAATGAAGCTTCTATAATCGATTGCAACTTTGACTTGATTGAATTTATTTACGGTTATATAGACGATATAATGCCAAGAATAGTATACGGCCTCATACCTCCGTATTATCCCAATGTGTCAAATTTATTTATGGATGATTTGGGTGAGGATGTGGCCGGATTAAGTGATAAGCTGATTAAATTTACCGGGGAAGAATTCAACCAGGACTACAAGACTGAATATTTTTACACCGGCATATCGGATTTAAGCTATTCAAGCATTGAAAAAAGCGAGGAAATATATGCAGCCCTGAAGGAATCCATGCCCTTGCTGGGAGATTTTTATGAAGTTCCCGTAGAACTCATAGAAAAAATATCCATGCCCTGCATCAATATAGGTCCCTGGGGCAAGGATTTTCACAAGCTGACCGAAAGAGTCAACAAAGAAGACTTATATGTAAGAACGCCAAGAATCATTAACAAGGCAATTTCTATAATATTAGGCAACTGACAGGTCCATTCCCGGACTGGAACATAAATACAAAGATTAAATTTTGTTCTTGGAGAAAATATTAAATAATTTAGTATTGGCGATTACAAGACCGGATAGGATAACAATAAATCCGGTCCACTGCAATGGGGATAGCTGCTCCGAAAGAACTATTCTTGCTGACAAGAGTGCCACTATTGGAACCAAAAGGGGAATTGGGGCAACCTTGCTCATTGGGTAGGATGCTATGAGTATGCTCCAAATACCGTATCCGATTAGTGTTGCCGCATAAGCTAAATAAAAGACCGCAAATATTGAGACACTATTTAGATTTAATAATACATTAAGGATGGTCTCCGGTTTGTCCAGAATTAATGCCAAGCCCATCATGGGGACCGGGGGAACTAATCCCGACCAAACGACCAAGCTTATCATATTAAGCCTTTCACCCTTTAAAGCTGCCTTGTCGGAAGCAATCCTTGCAATCATATTTGAAGCAGCCCAAAAGCAGGGTGCCGCTAACATTAGTATGAAGGCTGAGACAGGCACCCTGTTGATGCTGTCCCCGGTCGAAGCTGTTGCTATCAGTATCAGACCTGCGGCCGATATTATAAATCCCGATATTTGTTTTGAATTTATTTTTTCCTTTAAAAAGAACATGGCCATGAGGGGCGATATAAAAGCTTGTATTTGAAGTACAACTGAAGCTATGCCTGCAGGTATTCCTATTTGCATGGCATAAAACAAACAGGCAAACTGACCCACACCCACTGTCAATCCGTATAAGACGACATACTTCATATCTGTTTTTGGTTTTTTTACAAAAAATACTGCAGGAAATGATGTAAGCAGGTAGCGTAACGAAACCAGCAGCATAGATGGAACCCCGTCCAAACCTAACTTAATGACGGTAAAATTGACACCCCACAAGGTTACCAATATAGTTGACAGCAATATATCTTTTTTATTCATTCTCTTACTCCCAAGCTTAATATCATGATTATATCATAGTTAAAAATACTTTGTTATATTATTTGTGGCTATTAAAACAGAAACAGCTCATCCGGAAGGAATGAGCTGTTTTTACTTTAAGGCCCTTTATCTTAAAAGCCGTTTAACACTCTTACAATATAGCTGTCTGCAGGAAGAATCAGGGTTTTTTCGCCTTTCATGGCCAATTTTAGGGATTCTAAGCTTCTTATAAATTCATAATAACTTCTCCTGTCTTCCGTGGAATAAGCTTCGGCTATAATTTTCATGTATTCACCTTCACCCTGGCCCTTTAGCTCCTCTGCTCTTGCGGAAGCCTGAGACAGAAGTATTCCCACATCCTTATCGGTTTCATTGACTATCTTGCTTGCTTCCAAATTACCTTCTGCCCTGAAGCTTTCAGCCATTTGTCTTCTTTCGGAAATCATCCTGTTAAATACAGCGGATTCATTGTCCCTGGGAAGGTCCAATCTTTTAATTTCGACCGCTACCGTGGATACACCGTAGTTTTTCAGCTGGGCATTTACCAAATCTGTAATTTTTTCATTAACATCATCTATGGAGCTGGTGTCGGAATTGATGATGGCGGTTTGGTCCATTGTTCCCAAGGTGTTTTTAACCGCATTGTAAACTATCGCATCGATACGATTTTCCATTTCAGATATCCTCGATACAGTCCTCATGAAGGTGTAGGGGTCATCTATCTGCCATACCGTAAAATTATCCACCACCAAGGTTTTTTTGTCACCGGTCAGGACCTCCGAGGGAGGTATGTCATACATCATCCTGTACTTGGGCAGCTTCTCGATTTTATCCAAGAGGGGGAGTTTGAAATGCAGTCCTGCAGTATCTTGAATTTTCACAAACTTTGAAAACCTGGTAACGTAAGCATATTCGTTTTCTTTTACGATATAGGCTGAGTTGGTAATCGATATTACCAATAAAACCAATATTGTTAATTTTACTAAAAACCCTAATTTACTTTTCTTTTTTGTTTCCTGCATCAGTTTCCACCCCCGTTTCCTGAGTCTGTATTAAAGCTTTCCAAAGGCAGGAGTTTTTGAACTCCGCCTTCTGATGAATCAACATATACTCTTACACCGGGAAGTATTTCCTCTATGGTCTCCAAATACATCCTGGTCCTGGTTATATCCTTGTTTTTAGCGTACTCCTCATACATTGCGTTAAATCTTGCCACATCGCCTTTTGCTTCATTGATTTTGGATTCCCTGTAGGACTCTGCCTCCCTTACCAATTTATCCGCCTTGCTTTCGGCTTCAGGCAGGGTTTTATTTCTG
>JAAYOE010000167.1 GCA_012520455.1 Tissierellia bacterium | reverse complement strand
TTGTTCTAATGGGCAAATCTCCCAATCTGTTATCTCCGGTTCCGGCTCTTCATTATTACAACTACCATTGTCATTGTATTGTTTTACTATAGCTTTTATTGAGAAACTGAAATTTGTCAATTCTTTAAAGTTGTCATCATTAGCACAAGGTTTCACGGCAAATTTCAATGTATAATCTTTATATTCTCCTTTTTCAATAGGAATTGATAAATCTGTTAACCCACTAAAATACTCTTCAACAGTCTTACCAACTTTTTCTCCATTAACTTCTGAAACTAATAGTTGAGCTAAATTAGAATCATCTCCTTCGAAAACAAAGTCTTCTACTTTCAAACCGATGGTTCCTGTGTTTACCATTCTAAAGCCAACAGTTGCATAAGCACTGGGATGCATATTTTTAAATTCCAAATGCAATATGTTGTCATCCTCTTTATCTACTTTAGCTGAACCTTTTACATATTCACCACCTGAAAAGGATGCTTTCCTGAAGGCAAAATCCAATTCCCCTGTTTCTACTGCTGCATTTATTGTCATTGATTCCTGCCAAAACGCATAACCTGCTCCCATCAGCATAAGTGCAACTACCAGTGTTAATGCAATTAACCTTGTCTTTTTCATACAATTCTCTCCTTTTTTATTAGATTATTAACTATCAGCATAATTATAGGAGCTTATACATTAGTTTTCATCATGCTGAGGGATAGTCTTGATTTACTATTTGGGGTACTTTTATATACTTCCATATGACCATTACTACTACCAAAGTAGTAGTCAAAACACTATTTCATCAAGGGGTATATCCCTGGTGCTTTTTATCAGGAGGGTAGGCCATCCAATTTTAGGTATAACATATTTAATTATCCCTTTAATATCTTGGGGATTAACATATTCATCGTCGGCAGAGGAATTGTTGTCACCCTTTGTTACAAATGCTATTCCGTATTCCCCGCCCTCCATTACCTCAACTATTCTGTGGGTTATCAGTATGGATTCCCTTTTAAACTGTATAATGTCATCAGGTTTTAATTCCTTAATTTCTTCGATTTTGTTTATTTTACTAACCAAAACAATATCTCCGGGATATATTACAGGTTCCATGCTTCCGGTGGCAATAACGGAAGGATATACGGGAAAAACCCCTACAACAAACCAGATTATACTTATGGATATGATGCTTGCCACTATCCAGCCAAAAGGACTTTCTTCATCTGTGTGCCTTCTTTTTATTAATTTTGCGGTGTGTAAATACATTGGCTGAAAGCCCATCATGAAAAAGGAAGGACATAGAATGCCAATAAGGGCTGTAACAATCCATTTTAAATCAGGAAGCACGGGTGATAACCAATGAAAGGCCTGGATAATACCCAAATATATGATGGAAGCCAAAGGCCCACCCCAATAGGTTAGGTATGAAGCGAATATGTTATGCGAAAATTCGGGAGCAAAAAATTCTGCTGTAAATATCACTGCTTCTTTTAGAGTTTTCAACTGAATATATTTGCTTATTGGGTAACTTATAAGTGTCAAAAAAAAAGCAGTTCCTATAAAAATAAAATAGTTTTCCTTTTTGGAGATATTATTAATCAGAAAACTTCTTGCTGTTTCTCTTGCCGTTAATTTACTTCCTACAAATATAATATTTAGAATGATTCCTCTCAAAGAATGGTCATATGGGCTCCTTCCAAAACCTGCAATTATGCCTGCCCCTATATTTATAATAATAAAAATAAGACTAAAGTTAAAAGCCCAAAAATATATAAGTCTCTTATACTTTAGCTTGGATTTGGAACCAATATGAGGCATTGTCCATATTATCAACGTCAAAAGAACCCATGAAGCCGGCTCCAGGAAATAAAACAGCCTTCCGTATGATTTTATTTTTGAATAATCCAAAAAATATATAAATAATAGCAGGACAATGACAAAAATACACTTTTTATATGATGTTCTTGTCGGTAAGAATTCTTTTTTTAAACTCAGGAAATTCATTTCATCCTCATTTGACTATGGTGTTTCACTTGATTCGTTATTGTCTCCTGTTTCTTCGCCTACCGTTTCACCGGTTCCGTCATCTATTGTTTCATTATCTTCCTCTCCATCACCTGCTGTTTCGTTTCCTTTCGTTTCATTGCCTTCCGGCTCGCTGCCTCCAGTTTCATTGCCTTC
>JAAYOE010000166.1 GCA_012520455.1 Tissierellia bacterium | reverse complement strand
TTGCGTAAAGCTTGAAGGCGGAGTTGAAATGGCTGAGACAATAGCAGCGATAGTTAAGTCGGGGACACCCGTAATGGGCCATATCGGACTGACACCTCAAACCGCAACTTCATTGGGCGGATATAGGGTTCAGGGAGGAACGCCGGAAAAAGCAGCAAAATTAATAGAAGATGCAAAGGCTTTAGAAAAGGCGGGAGTATTCTCTATAGTATTGGAATGCGTACCCAAAGGAGTAGCAAAGGCTGTAACCGAAGCCGTAAGCGTACCGATCTTAGGTATAGGCGCCGGAGTTTATGTTGATTGTCAGGTATTGGTTACTCAAGACTTGTTAGGTATGTACGGAGATTTTAAACCTAAGTTTGTTAAACAATTTGCCAATATAAGAAAGGCAATGGTAGAAGGACTTAATCAATTCCATAAAGAAACAATTGAAGGAACATTCCCGTCTGATGAATATAGCTTTAATATGAAAGTAGAAGGGTATGAAGTATAATAGCAGCATCAAGGGCTGATGTTGACGGAAAAAATTAAGGGCTGTTTAAACAGCCCTTATTAAATAAAGCGTAAGAAAGGGCAAGATTTATGAAATTAATGCACACAAAACTACCTAAATTTATAAAAAAAATGAAGGAAGCTGCCATAAGAGGCAAAAGACCAAAGGATATTGAAATTAAGGGATTAGAGAATCTTACATCCGCAAAAATGCAGTCTTTAAGAACCGGGCGGATAGAGCAGGCCGTAAGTGAAATTGCTGAAAGGGATAGTGTTGAAAAGTTAGAGATCAATGTAATTCCGAGGGTGCCTGAAACAATGCACACAGTTATTGTTAAGGGTCTTGATAAAGAGGGGAAATGTTTGAGTGCAATATTAGAAGTCGTAAATATTCTGCATCCTACCGAAGAAGCCTACCTGCTTGACTGCGATGATGTGGATGACAGAAGACCTAAAATTGGACTTCATTAAGGAAAGGAGCTAGTATGAGCATATTAAAATATAAATTAATACCTCAAAGCAAGGACGAGAAAATTGGAATAACAATTCCTCTTAACATTGCATTTGTTAATCTTGCCGATATAGCATCCTGTAATATAAGTGCGAGAGAAGCAGTTAAACTCATCGCTTCTTCAATCGACGGACCTGTCGGGATTAATGTTATTGATATGGACTGTGTGACTACAACCAGCGATGGTATTATGACCGAGGGGACTGTAGTACTTATGGCGGCAGGCGACAGGGGTAAGATAAATCCTGATTTCGGAATTCTTGAAATGGAGGAAATTCCGTATTCTGAGGAATTAATCAGGGAAGAGCCCCACTTAAAACAGTGGGAAATGTATCCGGGAAAAAGGCTTTTCAGGGGGCCGAATCCTAAAAAAAAGCTGATACCGGTTCATAATGTTGTTATAACGGGAAGGGCCGGAAATAATAATTCCGCTACCGAAATGATGAACATTGTAACTATGGAAGAGATTCTTCTGCCCATTTTGGGACAGCTTGAAATAATGAGAGACGGAAATATTGTTGTCGGGAATACAGGTGAAGTTATTTCTGTCGGAATCGGTATGACCATAGCAGAAAAATTCGGACGAATATTCCCTACCCGCCAATATAAGGCAGGAGATACCGCCCATGGCAGCGGTGAGTATGCGAAAACCTTAAAGCGGGATATCCCTATAATTGCAGCAGATAAAGCTGTTATTGCCAAACAGACCATAAAAGCCCTTCAATTTGGAATGATACCCGGTAAAGACATAGGATGTTCTCCACTTGTTTTATCAATTGCAAAAGCTATGGGTTTAGAAATAGACTTAGATAATATAACTGACAGGGCCTATGCGGAGTTAGCCAGTGTCGGAATTACAAAAGAATGGCTCCGGGAAGAAAGGATTCCATTGTCAGCTGATGAAGTTATTTCTAAAGCTGATACTCTCGTGCCCGGGATTAATAATCCAAGGAAATTTAAGGCATCAGATATAACCCTTCTTAAGGAAATTGAAATATAGATTTAGGTGTATTATGGAAGATAATAAAATAATTGTCCAGGTAGATAAGACAGTAATAAAGATTGAGGGATTAAGCATCAAAGGTCTTAATCTTCAAGAAGTTGAGAGAATAATATCCAATAAACTCAATAGCCTTGTCCGCATAATCGGTGTGACGGGAAAGACCATTGAAATGGATGTTTACGGCATAGAGGAGGAAGATATTTTAAAAGATGAAAGGGGTATTATTAAAGCCGTATCCTTAGCCGAAGGGATTACACTTTCAGACCTTGCACAAATATCAAGGGTTAAGAAAATAAAAAGTTTTGATATTGACCATATTCCGGAACATAATGGGGGCTGCAGGGGGGAAAGGTGGCTGTGATGTTAAATAATGTAGTGATTATACCAACCGGTGATGAATTGAATGAAGGTATTGTGCTTGATACTGACAGCCCCATGATTATGCAGGAAATAATAAGGTTAAACGGAAAATGCAATATATTGCGGAGCCGGCCTGTATATGACAAAGAAGACAAGATTATTGAATGCATAAAAAGCTATGCAGCCGGTAAGGCAGATTTAATAATAATCATCGGGGGTTCAGGCGGCGGCCACAGATATGAAAAGACCTTGGGAAAAGATTATACTCATTCTGC
>JAAYOE010000165.1 GCA_012520455.1 Tissierellia bacterium | reverse complement strand
TTTCAGTAAAGGTTTTCTCAAAGAATTCGGTAAAGCCTTGTGAATAGTCGCTGGCTACATCGTATAATACAGCTGCTCTTGTAAATCCTAATCTGTCATATGCATAGCCTGCAGCTACTGCACCCTGATAGGGGTCTATGAAGCATACCCTGAAGTTGAATTCTTTAACAGAGCCGTCATCATTAACTGTTACCTTGGGATTTGTTGCAACAGTAGCTATGTCAGGAACCTTGTACTCTTCCAAAACAGATGAGATAGCTATTGCCTGACCGCTGGCATTGGGTCCGATAATCGCAACAACCTTATCCTGGGATGCAAGTCTCTTTGTTGCATTTACTGCCTCTGCAGCATCCCCCTTGGTGTCATAATAGATACCTTCAACTTTTTTACCAAGTATGCCGCCATTGGCATTTACTTCTTCTATCAGCATTTTTATCGTATTGCTTTCACAAGTTCCCCAAACTGCCTGGTCGCCGGTCAAAGAACCAATCCAGCCTATTTTGATTGTTTCTTCCTCTGCAGGTCCGCCTGCCCCGTTGCTGCAAGCAGTAATTATCATAGTTAAAACCAATAATACGCTGATAATTGTTGAAAACTTCCTTTTCATAAATTCCTCCCGATTAATAATTATTAGTTTTTTCAACAAATTGGGTCATGTAAACGTTATAGTACACATTATTATACCTTTTCCTATGATTAAATGCAAGTTACATTATTGTTATAAAATAAATAAGGAAGCAAGATAGCCGCATTTAAATTAATTTTTTTTGGATTTAAATGTTTTTTTTGGTATTTTTTCCTGCAAGAATAATGGGGCTAAATGAAGGAGTCCTTTTATTTAAGTTGATTTTATGTACTAAAGTGATATAATTTAATTCATAATTATCGGGACTATAATGTAAATATACTTAGGGCGGGAGGCTTTTATGGACTTTCTTGTCGGACTTGATATAGGGTCCACTACGGTTAAAATAGCCGTATTGGATTATAAGGGCAATATGGTATATAAGCAATATGAAAGACACTACTCGGATATTACAAACACTGTGACCGAAATTATAAATAATTCCTCTGCCTACCTTAAGGACAGCTTTATTAAAATAAGCGTTACGGGTTCAGGTGCCATCGATGTGTCCAAGTATTTGGATATCCCCTTTGTTCAGGAGGTAGCAGCTTCAACGAAAGCCATAGAAGAATTCATTCCTTCTACGGATGTAGTGATTGAATTAGGCGGTGAAGATGCAAAAATTACATACCTGTCAGGTAATTTGGAGCAGAGGATGAACGGGTCCTGTGCAGGAGGTACCGGAGCCTTCATTGACCAGATGGCCGTATTGATGAAGACTGATGCAAAAGGATTAAATGAATTAGCGAAAAAGCATGAGACTATTTACCCTATTGCATCACGGTGCGGGGTATTTGCCAAGTCGGATGTCCAGCCTTTGTTAAATGAAGGGGCAAGACAGGAGGATATTGCAGCATCTATTTTTCAAGCTGTTGTAAATCAAACCATAAGCGGGCTGGCCCAAGGCAGACCCATAAAAGGGAAGGTGGTTTTTTTAGGAGGGCCTTTATTTTTCTTGCCTGAGCTGAGAGAAAGATTTATAGAAACACTCAGGCTCACTGAAGACTCTTACGTCTGCCCTGATGATGCCAACTATTATATTGCAATCGGTGCAGCCTTAATGTCCCTTGAAAACGAAAGAATTAGTTTTAACGAATTTTACAGTAGGATGAAGGCAAAAATAGAAGGCTCCAAATTCCGATACCGAAAAACCGAACTTCCTCCCCTGTTTAAAAATGAAGATGAATACAAGGTCTTTATAGCCCGTCACAATAAACACAAGGCTATAAGAAAAAACATCAATGAATACCGGGGACCTGCCTTTTTGGGAATTGACGCAGGCTCAACCACTACTAAACTGGTGCTGATTACGGAAGATGGAGAAATTCTCCATTCCTATTACGGGAGCAATGAAGGAAATCCGCTTAATTCCGTAGTAATGGCAGTCAGGGACCTGTATTCCCGCCTGCATCCCGGCATCCGAATAGCATATACGGCAGTGACCGGTTATGGCGAGCACTTGATCAAGGCCGCCCTTAAGGTCGATGAGGGAGAAATCGAAACTGTTGCCCACTACAAGGCTGCGGATTTCTTCTCAGAAGGGGTCGACTTCATAATTGATATCGGTGGTCAGGATATGAAAAGCATGGTTATAAAAAATGGTACAATTGATTCCATAATGCTCAATGAAGCTTGCTCATCGGGCTGCGGGTCTTTCATTGAAACATTTGCAAAATCATTGGATATGACCGTACAGGAGTTTGCGGAAGAGGCGATTTGGTCCGAGCACCCGGTGGACCTCGGTACCAGATGTACCGTATTTATGAACTCAAAGGTTAAGCAGGCCCAGCGAGAGGGGGCAAGCTTAAGCGACATTTCTGCAGGGATTTCATATTCGGTTATCAAGAATGCCTTGTTCAAGGTAATAAGGCTCAATAACTTAGAGTCCTTGGGAGATAAGGTGGTTGTTCAGGGGGGCACCTTTTACAACAATTCTGTTTTGCGAGCCTTTGAAAAGATAACGGGCCGGGAAGTTGTAAGACCTGACATTGCAGGCATTATGGGTGCTTTCGGTGCCGCCCTGATAGCTAAGAATAAATACGGTGAAGAAAAAGAAAGTACTTTTGTTAAGGCAGAGGACCTTGATATCTTCTCCTTTTCTACATCCATGGAGCGTTGCGGCCTATGCACAAATAATTGCTTGTTGACCATAAATAAGTTTTCCGACGGCAGGTACTATGTTTCCGGAAACCGTTGCGAAAGAGGAGCGGAAAAATATGCTGCAGTCGTTAAAAGTCACCCCCTTCCCAACCTCTACAAGTATAAATTAAAACGTGTTTTTGACTACAAGCCCCTTCCCTTGAGTGAGGCAAAAAGAGGAATCATAGGAATCCCCAGGGTCCTAAACATATATGAGGATTATCCTTTTTGGTTTACATTTTTCACCCAACTTGGGTATAGGGTAGTGCTTTCGGGAATATCAGGCAAGAAAATTTATGAATTAGGCATGGGAACAATACCCTCCGAATCGGTTTGTTATCCCGGCAAGCTTGCCCATGGCCATATAATGGACCTCATCAACAAGAAAGTCAAAAAAATCTTTTATCCTTGTATTTTTTACAATATAAAGGAAGACAAGGATGCGGGAAACCACTATAATTGTCCCATTGTAATATCTTATCCGGAATCAATCCAAGCAAACATTGATATGAAGGGCCTGATTTTTTACAAACCCTTCCTGAATTTGAACGATAAAGAAAGACTCATAAACAAGCTTTGCAGAGAATTAGGAGAAGGGGAGGACCTGACCCTGTCTGAAATAAGATATGCCGCAGAGAAGGCTTATGAAGAATTATACTCTTACAAACAAGATGTGAGAAAGGAAGGGGACAGAGCTCTCAAATATATGAGGGATAATAATAAAAAGGGCATCCTTTTAGCAGGCAGGCCTTATCACATAGACCCGGAAATCAACCATGGCATTTCTGAGATGGTTGAAGGATATGGTTTGGTTTTGCTGTCTGAGGATTCCATAAGTGATGAATACCTTATTGAAAGACCCCTGCGGGTAATTGACCAGTGGTCTTACCACACGAGACTTTACAAGGCCGCAACATATGTTTCAAACACTGATGACTTGGAATTAATCCAGCTCAATTCCTTCGGATGCGGCCTGGATGCCGTAACAACCGACCAGGTAAGCGAAATTTTAACAAAAAACAACAAAATTTATACGCTGATTAAAATAGATGAAATTACTAACCTTGGTGCAATCAGGATCCGCTTGCGGTCCTTGCTGGCATCCATGGAGGAAAGAGAAAGAAACGGAGTTGTCCGCAAACCCTCAGACGCTAAATACAAAAGGATGCTTTTTACAAAAGAAATGAAGAAAAACCATACAATATTGGTACCTCAAATGTCCCCCATTCATTTTCAGTTTATCAGCACTGCCGCAAAAATGTCCGGATACAATGTATTTGTCTTGCCCGCAGTTGACAAAAAAGCAGTTGATGTGGGGCTTAAGCTTGTGAATAACGACGCCTGCTACCCTTCAATCATAGTCATAGGACAGCTTATCAATGCCTTGAAATCCGGAGAATATGATTTAAACAATACCTCCCTCATGATTTCTCAAACAGGGGGAGGGTGCCGGGCTACAAATTATATAGGTTTTATAAGGAAAGCTTTGAAGGATGCAGGTTACGGCCACATCCCCGTAATATCCTTCAATGTGGCCGGCCTGGAAAAGCAGCCCGGATTTAAACTGACCCTGCCCCTTTTCAAGAGGCTGATAATGGCCATTGTAATAGGAGATACTCTTATGCGTACCACTTACCGCACAAGGCCTTATGAAAAAATAAAGGGGTCAATAAACGCCTTGTATGAAAAGTGGGTTGAAAAAGCCCACGGTATTATCGAAAAAGCTAATATTAAAGAATATATTAAACTGATTCAAAACATAGTGAAGGATTTTGACAATGTTGAATTGGATGAGACCGTTAAAAAGCCGAAGGTTGGAATTGTAGGTGAAATCCTCGTAAAGTTTCATCCCAACGCCAACAATGACGTGTTTTCCCTTTTGGAAGAGGAGGGTGCCGAAGTTGTAGTCCCTGATCTTCTGGATTTTTTCTCCTACACTGCTTACAACGGAGTGATTAAATATGATGAGCTCCTCTTTGGCAGCAAGGCATCACAGTTTATTAACAACATTGGCGTGAAGATTATAGACTTCTATAAGAAGCCAAGCATAGATGCATTCAGCAATTCCAAGAGATTTTTAACTCCCGTAAGCATAAGGGAATTGGCAAATAAGGCTAAGGATTTCTTGTCCTTGGCAAATCAAGCCGGTGAAGGTTGGTTTTTAACGGGAGAAATGATTGAACTCTTAGAAAGCGGAATTAACAATATCTTGTGCCTTCAGCCCTTTGCTTGCCTGCCGAACCACATCACGGGCAAGGGGATGATTAAAAAGCTTAAAGAAGCCTATCCTTGGTCCAACATAGTGCCTATCGATTTCGATGCGGGAATGAGCGAAGTAAATCAAATTAACAGAATCAAGTTGATGCTGACAAATGCCGTAAGAAACATGGTAAGAAAAGAGGACAAAAAAATCAGCGGTATGGAAGAGGCTGCCTTTGACTTTACCAATATGAAAGAAATAGAAATATAAAGCACCTTTTAAAAGGTGCTTTAACTTTATCCTATTGTAGCTACTATAACCGCCTTGATTGTGTGAAGCCTGTTTTCTGCTTCATCGAAAACAACGGAATGCCTGCTTCTGAATACTTCGTCGGTCACTTCCCTTATATCATAACCTAATTCCATCTGCTCTTTTGCCAGCTTGGTTTCAAAATCATGGAATGCAGGCAGGCAGTGCATGAATATTACATCATCATTCCCTGTAGCTTTTAGAAGGTCCATTGTTACCTTATATGGTGTTAACAATTTTACTCTTTCAGGAATCTGAGCTTCTTCTCCCATGGATGCCCAAACATCGGTATATATTACGTCAGCTCCCTTAACACTGTCAACGCTGTCTGATATTTCTATCTTTGCACCTGTAGTTAGGGCAACTTCATTAACCTTTTCCAATATTTCTTTATCTAATTGGTCAGCTAACTCTTTTGGTCCGAATGCCACGAAATGCATTCCCATCTTTGCGCACCCGTACATCCATGCATATGACATGTTGTTTCTGATATCCCCTGCAAATACTACCTTAACCTTGTTTAAAGGTTTTGCAACATGCTCTTCAATTGTCAGCATATCTGCTAATATTTGAGTTGGGTGATCCACGTCGGTTAAACCGTTCCATACCGGAACTCCTGAATACTTAGCTAAGTCTTCTACAACTTTTTGGTCAAAACCTCTGTATTCAATACCATCAAAAAATCTGCCCAGAACTTTTGCTGAATCTTCTATTGATTCTTTTTTACCAACCTGAGAGCTGGCGGAATCTAAGAAAGTTACGTGTGCGCCTTCGTCTAAGGCTGCAACTTCAAATGCACACCTGGTCCTTGTTGATGTTTTTTCAAAGAGTAAAACAATATTTTTACCTTTTAATGAATACTCGGTAGAGCCTATTCTTTTTTTACTTTTTAAGTCGGCTGCTAAATCAAGTAAGTATCTGATTTCTTCCGGCGTAAAGTCCATTAAGGTTAAAAAACTTCTTCCTTTTAAATTTACTGCCATATCCATCCTCCATTCCTATAGTTTAATAGTTAAGTATGTCTAATATAACAAATTTCTTTATAAAATGCAAACATTTTATAAATATTTATATGTCTTCCCTAACCAAGGGCATGCTCATACATCTCGGGCCGCCCCTGCCCCTTGATAACTCGGAGCTTGGCATTATATGAATCTTTATGCCTTCTTCCTCAAGTATTTGATTAGT
>JAAYOE010000164.1 GCA_012520455.1 Tissierellia bacterium | reverse complement strand
GTTGGCAGCATAAACTAGCGGGGTTTGTGCCAATACTGCCCCAACATTTGCTGCCAGTCCGGCAAAACCAATCATTAATCCAAAATTTTTTGAATAAAACCAGCGGGATTGAATCTTTATTAAACAAATAAATACAACTGATACACCAATGCCTACAAGAAATCTGCCAATATATGCAACATTAATAACCGGCGCAAGTCCAAAAATTACTGAACCGGCCGCTGCTAACAAGGAAAAAATGGTAACTGTTATCTTTGGTCCGAATTTATCAGCAAGTATTCCTGATGGTATCTGCATTATGAAGTATGCATAAAAGTACATGGAACCTATATTGGCAAACTGTGCTGCTCCAATTGAAAAATCTTCCTCCAGCTCATTTCTGACAACCCCTGTGCCCATCCGGTGAAATGTTACAAATACATACAATAAGGCTAATATTGTCCACACAACCCATCTATAACTTTCAACTTTTTTAATTTTATCCTTATCATTCATAAACTTTCTCTCCATAAGTAAAATTTTTTATAAATAAATTTATTTTAACCATCTGTTATGTTATAATTCACACAAGTACACTTCAATTTTACATTACTTTTGCCGAAAAGTATATTATTTTTCTTTAGTGCAAATGATAATGTTTAATTATAGGTCAAAAGTCGGTAATGTAAGCTTGAACATAAATTGCTGCGAATTAAAATACTCATGAGTGAATTTACAGGGAGGTAATATATTGGAAAAATACAAAGTAATAGACAAGGTAAAGGATATAAAGAGTATTATTGATGATTTAAGCATAAAGATTTGGGAAAATCCTGAAATTGCAGGAGAAGAAAAATATGCTTCGGCTTTGTTTAAAGACATTTTAAAAAATAATGGTTTTGCAATCAAAGAAATCAACAATATGGAATATGCATTTATAGCTGAATATGGCAGCGGTCATCCTGTAATTGCTGTTTTAGGCGAATATGATGCATTAGCGGGAATGTCACAAAAAATAGAGGCTGTTCATAATCCCCTTGTGCCCAACGGAAACGGTCATGGCTGCGGACACAACCTGCTTGGAAGTGCAGCCTTAGGTGCTGTGCTTGCAATAAAAAAATATATGGAAGAGGCTGATAAAAAAGGAACCATAAGATTTTACGGCTGCCCGGAAGAAGAAACCTTAATCGGAAAAGTAAAAATGATAAAGGAAGGTGCCTTCGAAGGGTGTGATTTGGCCCTTAGCTGGCATCCCATGAACGCCAATGCTGCTGTTTATAAGGCATATCTTTCAAACAATTCCATCAAATTTAATTTTACGGGCAAATCTGCACATGCAGGTGCTTCTCCCCATTTAGGAAGAAGCGCATTGGATGCTGTCGAGCTTATGAATGTTGGAGCAAACTATTTAAGGGAACATGTAATCGACAAGGCAAGAATTCATTATACCATCACAAAGGCTGGAGGTCCTCCAAACATAGTTCCAAAAGAGGCGGAGTCTTGGTATTTTGTAAGAGCGCCTCACAGAAAAGATGTGGAAGAAATAACTCAAAGATTGTATAAGGTTGCTGACGGTGCAGCAATGATGACCGAAACATCCGTTGAAAAAAATTTAATTAGCGGCTGCTATGAATTATTGCCCAATGATACTTTATTTGAATTAACTCATAAAAACATGGAAGAAATCAGCAGTCCCGAATACTCGGAAAAGGACCTGCAATTTGCATTAGACTTGCAAAAAAGTATAAACACTTCCCAAATCT
>JAAYOE010000163.1 GCA_012520455.1 Tissierellia bacterium | reverse complement strand
GCTTGAGTTTTCAAAATGGGCCATAGGAAGTGTTACCAAGAAGGGTAAGGAAAAAGCTCCTAAAGAAGAAGTCGAAGAAACTGTTGATGATAAAAAAGAAGAAGACAAATAAAAAAAGAGCATAAAATTTGCTCTTTTTTTAATGGGACACTGGGACACTGGGGACGGTCCTTTCTGTCACATTTGATGACACTACCCCCGTCCCCTTGTCATCTATTCTTTTTTGAGTATTTTTTTGCCTAATACAATTATTTCATGGGACAGGAGAGGTACCATTGATAACAATATCAGGTTTGCCCATTCCTTGAGTGAAAGCTGACTTGTTTCAAACATTTCCGTAAGGAAGGGAATTTCCGTCACTAATACCTGGAGGAGCAAACCTAAAGTAAATGCCCCTATCATGGCAAGATTATCCACATGGCTCATTTGGAACAAGGATTTGTCATAGTTCCTCATGCCGATGGCGTGGAAGAGCTGTGATACTCCAAGAGTAGTGAAGGCGTAGGTTTGAGCATGCTTTATGATGTCAGGCAAATCTATACCCGGTATATCAAGGACACCGTTGAACAAATCCCTGATATTCACCAAGGTCACAGGAATACCCGCTTGACTTAAATGAATTACCGGGGACCATAAAAAAGCTGCTAAGGTCAAGGAGGCTATCATTATACCGTTGTAGACGGTAAATATTAAACCGCCGTGGGCAAACAAGCTTTCGTTAGGGTCTCTTGGTTTTTCATTCATGATTTCCTTGCTCTTTGGGTCAACTCCTAAGGCCAAGGCCGGAAGGGAGTCGGTTATCAAATTAACCCAAAGGATGTGTATGGATTGAAGGGGGGCTATGAGTCCCGCCGCAATTGCCGCAAACATGGATATAACCTCGCCGAAGTTTGAGGATAATAAGAATAATACAGTCTTTTTAATGTTGCCGTAAACACCCCTTCCTTCCGCTACGGCCTTTTCGATAGTGGCAAAATTATCATCTGTAAGAACCATATCGGAAGCACCTTTGGCAACATCCGTTCCTGTTATGCCCATGGCCACTCCAATATCTGCTGACTTTAAGGAGGGTGCATCGTTGACCCCGTCTCCGGTCATTGATACTATGCTCCCATTGGATTTAAAAGCTTTTACTATCATTACCTTGTGCTCCGGCGAAACCCTGGCAAAGACTCTTAAATCACATACCCTGTCATTTAATTCTTCCTGGGTCATAAGGTTTAATTCGCTTCCGGTTATGCACTGGGCTTCATTATCTGCAATACCAAGCTCCTTAGCAATAGCAAGGGCTGTGTCCTTGTGATCTCCGGTAATCATTATTGTTCTGATACCGGCCTGTTTCAATGTTTTTACCGAATCCTTGGCTTCGGGCCGAGGGGGGTCTATCATTCCGACTAATCCTACAAAGGTTAAATCTTCTTCCCTTGCCGAATCATCGTCTTCTTTGATTCCCAGGGCCAGGACCCTGAGGGCGCCTTTTGCCATTTCAGTGGCTGCCTTGTTTATATTATCTATATGGTCGCGGCTTATGTCAGTTGTTTCCCCGTTTATATATATTTTGCTGCACCTGTTCAAAAGTATGTCCATAGCACCCTTGGTATAACTCATGACCTTGCCGGACCGGTCCTTATGGACGGTTGTCATTAATTTTCTTGCGGAGTCAAAGGCCTGTTCGTTTATGCGGGGATTTGTTTCTTCCAGGTCTTCTTTTGAAATATTAAGCTTGTTTCCCATATCCAGGAGGGCTAACTCCGTAGGGTCCCCCATCCTGATATTGTCCTTTGTGGAAGCATCATTGCAAAGGATAAAGCCGTCCAAGAACAGCTTGTTCTTTTCATAGGACAAGTCCTCTGTATCTTTAATTTCACCATCCAAATAAACCTTGGTTACGGTCATTTTATTCTGGGTCAGGGTTCCTGTTTTGTCTGAACATACAATACTTACCGAGCCCAATGTTTCAACCGCCGGAAGCTTTCTCACGATGGTGTTCACCTTAACCATCCTGGTGACGCCAAGGGCTAAGACTATTGTTACGACTGCCGTGAGACCTTCGGGTACAGCAGCTACGGCTAAGGCAATTGCCGTAATAAACATTTCTATTATGTCTCTTCCCTGGAGAACGGCTATGCCAAACATGGCTGCCACTATAACTACTGCTACTACTCCCAATACTTTGCCCAAGTCGTTGAGCCTTTTCTGAAGGGGGGTTAATTCTTCGGTGCTTTCATTTATCATGGCGGCAATTTTCCCTATTTCGGTGTCCATACCCGTGTAAACTACGACACCTTCGCCTCGGCCGTAGGCAACGCTTGTGGAAGAAAAGGCCATATTCAAACGGTCTCCGATTCCCACTTCTTCTTCAGCTACATAGTCTGCATTCTTGTCTACGGGAACGGATTCTCCGGTCAAGGCAGATTCTTCAATTTTTAAGTTAATCGTTTGGGTAAGCCTTAAATCGGCAGGTATGATTCGTCCGGCTTCAAGTATTACCACATCTCCCACAACCAATTCGCTTGCCGGTATTTCCATCACCTTGCCGTCACGCCTCACCATTGCATAGGGGCTTGAAAGGTTCTTTAAGGCCTCAAGGGCGGCTTCTGCTTTTGATTCTTGAACCATGCCTATGATTGCATTCAATAATACAACTAAGAGGATTATTATTGCATCCGTTATTTCATTCAAGGCTATGGATATGGCTGCCGCTGCAAAAAGTATGTAGATGAGTGTGTCCTTCAGCTGGGCCAAAAACATCTGCAGCTTGGTTTTTGCCTTTTTCTCAACCAATGCATTAGGGCCGTTTTCAGAGAGTCTCTTTTTTGCTTCCTCACCGGTTAAACCCTTATTTTGATTTGTAGTTAATTCTTCACATGTTTCCAGTATGGTTTTTTGATAATACATTTTGCACTCCTTTAAGAATTTTATGGCCATTCGTTATAACAAAAAGACTTTCGGTATATCCAAAAAACTAAAGACATACCAAAAGTCTCGTTACCTCTGTTGCTTGAGGATTTTCAGCCAGAATCATATTCCGTGCTGTTGACTGAAAAATTATAACTACTCCCTTTTAGTACGATAACTTTATCAAATATAGAAATTATTGTCAAGCATTATCTTGTTCTTTTTTATTATTGAATGAATATTATTTAATAAGCAAAATTTAGGAGGAATTATGAAACTGAGAAAATTGTTTAAATATTCCGTATTTTTATTTATTTTATCATTAATAATTTTTTTTATACTGACCGTCTATATTTATTATTTTTCAAGAAACCCTGCCATAGAAACAGCTTACAGCTTCATTGTTCCAATAAGCATCTTTGCGGTTTCAATCCTGTATTCAAGGAGTGTTCATGAAAAGGGCCTCTTAAGGGGAATTGAAATCTGGATAGTGTATTTTGTGATGGTATTATTGATAAAGGTTTTGTCCGGCTATCCGGCCCAAATAAGGGTACTTTACAACGGAGCAATTCTTTTTATGTCCCTCTTGGGAGGTATTATCGGCGTTAATATGAAAAACAAGTCTGTAAAAAGTTAATGAAAAAAACACTTTAAAAAAATGTCAGATAATGCTATAATCTATTAAGCTTATGAGGAGGTTGTTATGAAATACATAAAAACACTTAACAAAAACAAGTTAACCGATAATATCACCGTTAAAGGATGCGGAGAATGCCAGACATCATGTCAATCCGCATGCAAGACTTCCTGTACGGTGGGAAATCAAAAGTGTGAAAAATAAAGGTGTGGGGACACAAGGTCCCCCTTTTACTTTAGAGAAATTTTGGAGGAAAAATGGTACATGTATTTAATGTAAAAGACCTATACTTTGCTTTAGACACAAACACGGGATTGGTACATGCCCTTGATAAAATAGTATATGACCTGTTGTCAGGTGAGAAATTTAAGGACGAAAACAAGTACAAGCAGTTATACGGTACTTACGGGGAGGATGCAGTCAAAGAAGCTGTATCGGAAATTCAATACTTGATAGATAACAAGATGCTTTATACCGAAGACACAGAATACGAAAACAAAATTCAGCCGGCAATAAAGGCAATGTGCCTGAATATGACCCATGACTGCAATTTAAGATGTGAATACTGTTTTGCATCTCAGGGGACATATAAGGGAGAGAAGGCATTCTTAAGCTTTGAAACGGGTAAAAAGGCTTTTGATTTTCTGGTTAAAAACTCCGGAAACCGAAGGAACTTAGAAGTGGATTTCTTCGGAGGGGAGCCTCTCATGAATTTTGAGACCATCAAGAAATTGGTTGATTACGGAAGGAGCCTGGAAGAAGAGTATAAGAAACATTTCAGGTTCACTATTACAACCAACGGCCTGCTTTTAGATGAAGAAAAGGCTGACTATATAAATGAAAACATGGACAACGTGGTTTTAAGCTTAGACGGAAGAAAAGAAACAAATGACAGGATGCGAAAAACTCCTAAGGGAACAGGCAGCTATGACTTAATAATCGATAATTACAGAAAATTCGTCGGCAAGAGAGGAAGCAGGGATTACTTCGTCAGGGGGACCTTTACTTCCAACAACCTGAATTTTTCTGAAGATGTCAAGCATTTGAGAGATTCGGGATTCGATAAAATATCCCTTGAGCCTGTTGTTGCAAAACCGGAAGAACCATACGCCTTCAAGGAAGAGCATGTGGATGCATTAATAAAAGAATATGAAAAATTAGCTGAATATTACATCGAATCAAACATGGATAAGGATAAAAGCTTTCAATTTTTCCATTTCAACATTAATTTAGACGGAGGCCCGTGCATTTACAAGAGGTCGGTCGGCTGCGGAGCGGGAACGGAATATTTGGCGGTAACCCCGTCGGGGGACTTGTATCCCTGCCACCAATTTGTAGGTGATGAAGGGTTCATTATCGGCAATGTTGACGAAGGCATAACCGGCCGACATATTGTTGAAAAGTTTAAAAATGTATCCGTACATGATAAACCTGCATGCAAGGCCTGCTGGGCAAAATTCTTTTGCAGCGGGGGATGTCATGCAAACGCATATAATTTCAATAAGGATTTCAGTATCCCCTATGAGGTGGGATGTCTTCTTGAAAAGAAGAGGGTAGAATTATCCATTTATATAAAAGCAAAAATGGCCTCACTTAATAGGTTCGGTGGGATGTGCGGGACAAGCATAGGGAGAGAAAAATGGGACGGGGCATAAAAAACAGTGGCAATTGTAGGTGTATATATAGTATAATAGATACAATTAAATGAGTTTAACAAGAGAGGAGTGTTGATATGCAAATTGGTTTCATAATAATTTTAATAATTGCGATTTTTGTTGCGATTTTTGCAATACAAAATGGAACACCCGTCCCCGTGGATTTGTTTTTTGCCAGATATGAGATGCCCTTAGCCGTAATCATGATGATCTGCCTGATACTGGGCGCCGTGATAATATTGGTATTAGGGACTACAAGGCAGTTCAAGAAAAGATCCGAGCAAAAAGAATTAACGCATAAACTCAAGGCTCTTGAAGGAGAAAAAGCAAAATACGAAACTGACATCAAGGCTTTGGAAACCGAAAAAACTCAGCTTCAAACAAACATGGAAACCTTGGAAGCCGAAAAGCAAAAGCTGCAGGATGAAATTGACCGGCTGGGTGAAAGCATAAGCAGGCTGGAAAACCAAAATAAAGTTCAGGAAGAAGAAATAAAAAGACTCCAAAGTCAAAATATTGATGAAATAAAGGTTACGGAAACTAAAGATGAAGGTGCAATGCAGATAGATAATGAAAACAGCGAAGTTGAAAGTCAATGAATATAATAGTGATGAAATTGAAAGAATCAGTAAAAGATTTAATCTTTCAAAAACATCTTCAATAATACTTTTAAACAGGAATATTAAATCTTTTGATGACATAGAACAATTCCTTGACCCGGACTTCAAATATTTTGAAAGTGCCGAAAATTACAAAGATTTACATAAGGGTTGCCTGAGAGTTCTTGAAGCAATAAAAGATAAGGATAGAATTTTAATTTATGGGGACTACGATGTTGACGGAATTACTTCCATCAGCCAATTTGTTGTTTTGTTGAGAAGGGCAGGGGCTGATGTTGATTACTACATTCCCGAAAGGGAAAGCGAGGGGTATGGTATAAGCTCTGACTTTGTCAACAATGTTATAAGGGGTGCCATAGATTTTGATCTTTTGATTACCGTTGACTGCGGCATAAGTGAAGTCGAGAAAATTGCCGAAATTACAAGGCTGAATAAAGATGTAATCATAGTGGACCACCACGAGTGCAGGGAAGTACTCCCGGATGCATATGCCATAATCAATCCCAAGCAAAAAGATTGTCCGTCTAAGAATAAGCATTTATGTGCGGCCGGACTGTCTTTTAAATTTTTGATTCATTTAAATAAGTTTTTGAAAATAGAAGAAATCGAAGATGTCCTCTTAGAATACGCATGCCTGGGCACTGTTGCAGATATAGTGGATTTAATCAAGGATAACAGGATCATTGCCTATCAGGGATTAAAAAGAATAAATGAGACTAAGGTTTTGGGAATCAAAAAATTAATCGAAGTATCGGGAATAAAAGATAGAACAATCAAATCCTACCACATAGGCTTTATACTGGCTCCCCGGATCAATGCTTCGGGAAGGATGGATACGGCAAGAATAGCTATAGACTTAATGCTGACCCAAGATGAAGCTGAAGCTGAAATGTTTGCACAGGAGCTTGAAAAATTAAACAATGCGAGAAAAGAAACCGAAAATCAGATATTCAAGGAGGCAGTTGAAAAAATAGAATCAAGCTTCCTATATAAGAATAATGTCATGGTAGTGCACGGGGATAACTGGCATGAAGGAGTGATCGGGATTGTTGCATCCAGGCTTACCGAAAAGTATTACAGGCCTTGTGTTGTCATATCCGTCAAGGACGGGATCGGTAAAGGGTCGGCCAGGAGCTTGGACCATGTTGATATATATGAGTCTTTTAAGGCAGCGGACACTTATCTTGAAAAGTACGGAGGACACAAATTAGCAGCAGGCCTGACCATTTTGGAGAAAAACATAAGTTCTTTTGCAAATGAATTAAATAATTATGCGGGCTTTAGCAGGGATGAAGAATACAATCAAATAAGGGCAGACGCAGTAGTGGACATTGATGATATAGATTTAAAACTATACGATGAAATAAATAAGTTTGAGCCCTTCGGCTCGGGAAATCAAAAACCCTTGTTAGCCCTTCAAAATGTATCCCTGAAAAATATCAGGAAGGCAGGCATAGAAGGAAAACACATAAGTTTCCTGGTCTCAAAGGGAGGAAAGAATATTCCCGTCATAGGATTCAATAAAATCGGGATGCTTGAAAAAGTCCTTTCAATCCCTGATTCATACATTGTTACATTAAGTGAAAATATTTACAGGGGTTTAAGAAACATCCAGCTGGTTTTACACAATGTTGAAGAAAGTGAAGAATTCGATTATAAGATAGATCCTGAAAAATTAAAAATATTGGAATTCCAGATTAACAAGGCAAAATCAAAGACCATTAAGACCGATATATTCATGCTTGTGGAAAAACTCAACAAACTATATAATACAAGAATAACGGCGGAAGAAATAATATGTATGTTAAAAAAGGCAGATGGAATTAAATATGCCATAAAAAATAGCATACTCTATATAAAAAAATAAATGCTTGGAGGCAGAAATGGATTTAAGAGATAAAATTCGCGTTATCGAGGACTTTCCTGCGGAAGGAATCAGTTTTAAAGATATTACAACCTTGCTGAAGGATCCTGAAGCCTTGCATCAATGCATAAATGAAATGGCAGACAAGTTTAAGGGTGTTCATATTGACATGGTGGCAGGACCGGAGTCAAGAGGTTTTATATTTGCAACCCCTCTGGCATATTTGCTGGGGACGGGATTCGTGCCGGTTAGAAAACCCGGGAAGCTTCCTGCGGATACAATTAAATATGAATATGAGCTGGAGTACGGTACAGACTCTTTGGAAATACACAGGGATGCCATAAAAAAAGGCCAGAAAGTTTTGATTATCGATGACCTTTTAGCTACCGGAGGAACCATGTATGCCACTGCAAAGTTAGTGGAAAAGTTAGGCGGCGAAGTTGTGGGCCTCTGCTTTCTCATAGAGCTGAAGGACTTGAAAGGAAGAGAAAAATTGAAAGGCTACAGGGTAGAATCCTTGATAACATACGATAAATAAGGTATGGGGATACACCATGTCAAAAGACTGCAAAGAAGTATAGGAGCTGAATGACCTATGTTAGGCAACATTATTAATCAAATCGAATCATACAATCCAAATGCCGATCTGGATATTGTCGTTAAAGCCTATAATTTTTCTGAAATGGCACACTCAAACGCACAAACCAGATTTTCGGGTGAGAGATATTTTACTCACCCTTATAATGTTGCGCTCATTTTGGCTGACTTGCACATGGATGTCCAGACCATCTGCGCAGGTCTTTTGCATGATGTTGTGGAAGATACCGGCATAACCGTCGATGATATAAAAAAAGAATTCGGTGTTGAAATTGCCAACATGGTGGACGGGGTTACAAAGCTCAGCAAGGTTAAATACAGAAACAAGGAAGAACGCCAGGCCGAATCCCTGAGGAAGATGATAGTGGCCATGTCAAAGGACATAAGGGTGGTAATAATAAAATTAGCGGACCGCCTTCACAACATCAGGACCTTGCAGTATATGCCCAAGGAAAAACAATACCAAAAGGCCATGGAAACGATAGAAATATATGCTCCTATCGCAAATCGCCTGGGTATTGCGTCCATTAAGTGGGAATTGGAAGATTTAAGCCTAAAGTATATAGACCCTGAAGGATATGAAGATTTACTCAAGAAAGTACAGGAAAAAAGCGAAAAAAGGAAGGGTTACATATCCCACATAATAGAGGTCATTAAAGAAAAGCTGGATGAGCAGAAGATGGCAGCCGATATCAAGGGGAGGCCCAAAAGCTTATACAGCATCTATAAGAAAATGTACTTCAAAAACAGGTCCTTTGAGCAAATCTACGATTTGATAGCCATCAGAATCATTGTCGAAAGCATCAAGGATTGTTACGGTGCCCTGGGGATCGTTCACACCCTATGGAAACCGGTACCGGGCAGGTTCAAGGATTACATTGCCATGCCCAAGCCCAATATGTACCAGTCCTTGCATACCACTGTAATCGGACCTGAAGGGGAGCCCTTTGAAATCCAGATAAGAACCTTGGAAATGCACCAGACGGCTGAATATGGTATCGCAGCCCACTGGAAATACAAGGAAGGCATAGATGAACCCACGAATTATGAGGAAAAATTAAATTGGTTGAGACAGATGCTGGAATGGCAGCAGGAGACAAAAGACCCTCAGGAATTTATGGAGGCCTTGAAAATTGACTTATATACAGATGAAGTCTTCGTATTTACCCCCAAGGGTGAAGTGGTGAACCTGCCCACAGGGTCCACTCCCATTGATTTTGCTTACAGGGTCCATACTGCCGTAGGAAATAAGTGCGTCGGGGCAAAGATAAACGGGCGGATAGTCCCCCTGGACACAAAGCTTAAAACCGGTGACCAGGTTGAAATATTAACATCCCAGTCAAGTACCGGCCCAAGCCGGGATTGGCTCAAAATTGCCGCATCCAGCCAGGCTAAATCCAAAATCAGAAAATTTTTCAAGGACAGAGATAAAGAATTTAATGTTGAAAAAGGTAAGGAGTTAATCGAAAGAGAAATTAAGAAGCAGGGTTACCAGGTAGGTGACCTGCTGAAGGATGACTGGATTAAAACAGTTGCGGATAAATACAATATGTTTTCCTTAAGCAACCTCTATGCTGCCGTAGGCAGCGGAGGCATAACCGAAAACCAGATAGTAAACAGGCTTAAACTTATATACCTTGAGAAGAACAAGGATAAGTTAGAGCTTGATAAAATAGAAAGCCTTGAAAAGAGCATAGATGCAAAAATACCAAAGCGAATTGAAAAGCACGCCTCCGGCGTCATCATAAAAGGTATCGACAACGTAAAGATTCGTTTTTCAAAATGCTGCAATCCCGTACCCGGGGATGCCATAGTAGGGTACATCACAAGGGGCAGGGGAGTTTCAATTCACAGGGCTGACTGTACAAACATTCACGACCTGAGCGATTCAAGCGACCAGAGATTTATCGAAGTTCAGTGGGATGATAAGGAAAAGGCAGCATTTTTAAGCGAGCTTCAGATTAAAGCTTTGGACAGACCAAAGCTTCTCCAGGACATTACCTCCCTTTATGTGGATGCCAAGCTTAATGCCGTGTCCCTTAATTTGAGAATA
Source organism: Tissierellia bacterium (assembly GCA_012520455.1). Taxonomy (GTDB): domain Bacteria; phylum Bacillota; class Clostridia; order Tissierellales; family Sedimentibacteraceae; genus Sedimentibacter. The sequence goes on along the minus strand of JAAYOE010000163.1, from coordinate 19,729 downwards.
AATAAGGATAAGATAGCAATAGTCGATATCGGATTTGAAATAAATGATATAAAGCAAATAGAGGATTTGATTAAAAAGATTAAGAAATTAGACGGAGTATTGGAAGCCTACAGAACCAAGAAGTGAGTCATGTTATTGTGAGGGTGAAAAATGAGAGCAGTTGTACAGCGAGTATCAAGGGCAAGGGTAAAGGTTGAAGAAAAAATCATCGGAAAAATAGACCGGGGTATTTTACTCTTGCTGGGAGTGGAAGAAAGTGACGAAGAAAAGGATTTGGAATATATGTGCGATAAAATTCCAAACCTTAGAATATTTGAAGATGAAGAAGGAAAAATGAACAAGAGCCTTTTGGATGTCGGGGGAAGCTTATTGGTTATTTCCCAGTTCACCTTGCTTGGAGATGCAAGGAAGGGGAGGAGGCCAAGCTTTACCCAAGCTGCAAGACCGGAAAAGGCAATTCCCATGTATGAAAGATTCATTGACTCCATGAAGGAAAAAAATATTACCACAGAGGCAGGGGAATTCGGGGCACACATGGAGGTAGAGCTGATAAATGACGGCCCCGTAACCATACTGCTTGACAGCAAAAGACTTTTTTAGGAGGAAATAATGATATTTGAAGCATTGGAAGTTGGGATCTACGGTGCCAACTGTTATATCGCCGCAAGCGAAGTGACAAGGGAGGCAGCCATAATAGATCCCGGCGCTGATTTTAATAAAATTGACAGTAAATTAAATGAGTTGAAAGTAACTCCAAAAATAATTATTCTGACCCACTGTCACGGGGACCATATCGGAGCCGTGGAAGACTTAGTGGATAAATACGGGCTAAAAGTTTATATCCACAGGGAAGATGCGGAAGGTCTCAAGGACAGCGGGATGAACTTTACAAAGTCCATGTTCAGGAAGGAAATTTCGATAAAAGCTGATGTTTTGCTGGAGGATGGAGACCAAATCAATTTAGGCGATTTAAAGTTTGAAATAATTCATACTCCCGGACATACCAAGGGGGGCATCTGCATCAAGGCGGGAAACATTATGATGACGGGAGACACCCTGTTTAGGAGGTCCATCGGGAGAACCGATTTTCCGGGAGGGTCTTATGATGAGATTATAAGCTCAATCAAGGACAAAATATTCAAATACGATGATGATACGGTGATTTATCCGGGTCACATGTCGCCTTCGACAATAAAAGAGGAAAAACTCTTGAATCCTTTTGTAAAGACAAGGTGATAAAAGGTAAGGATAATGTTCAAATTCTATTTATCGGGTCATGATTATGAATACGAAGTCAGAAATGCACTGAGAGTATTTGATTTAAATGCTGATTATGAAATATCTCACGGCTCCTTTGAAGGAAGGGGCCTGTCTCTTGTGTCATGCCTCGACGAAGGAGAAACAATAAGGGCAGAAGCCCGCCTTTACATGGACAAGGACCTCTTATACGAATCATGCTTCAAAGCGGATGACATTGTTTTGGAGAAACACGGCGTAAAAAAACTTAAAAAAACCTTGGTGATAAAAACAATCCACAATGTTTTGAAATCATACTACAAGGTTGAACCCGATTACGGCATTTTGACCGGGGTCAGGGTAGCAAAAATATTGATAATTGCAAGACGGCAAAACAAAAGCAGGGAAGAAATAAATGAGATATTGACAAATACCTATGAAGTAAAGGAAGAAAAAATAAAGCTTCTTTGGGATATATTAAAGATCGAAGAAAAATATATAGACGACAAAACAAACAAATCCAATTACAATTTATACATCGGGATTCCCTTCTGCCCTTCAAAGTGCACCTATTGCTCCTTTACCTCATTTGTAAACTGCCCTGAAAAGAAAATTAATTCTTATTTGGATATATTAGTCTTTGAAATTGAAAAAACCATAGCTCTTGCTATAAAGAGAAAGCTGAACTTGCATACGGTTTACATAGGAGGGGGAACCCCTTCCCTATTGAATGAAGACCAAATCGATAGGATTTTTAAAGCAATTAACAAGCATTACGATTTATCGGAAATAAGAGAAATAACCTTTGAAGCCGGAAGACCGGACACTTTAAACAAGGGAAAACTTGTCTGCCTGAAAAACAATCTTGTCAACAGGATATCCATAAACCCCCAAACCATGAACGACTATACCTTATCGGCAGTGGGGAGGAAACACTTAAGCTCTGAAATTGTTGATGCATACTTTTTGGCAAGAGAAATCGGATTTAAGACCATAAATATGGACCTGATTTTGGGTTTGCCCGGTGAAGATGAGGAAGATGTGAGAAAAACAATTGAAATTATTTCAGGATTAAGTCCTGAAAATATAACGGTCCATACCTTGGCTTACAAAAAGCTTTCCGAGCTTACCAAGGAAAGCTCCCGGCTGAATAAGGATTATGACCTTATTAATAAGATGCATGCCGTAATAAATGAGGTTTGCCGGGATAAGGGGTATAAACCCTACTATATGTACAGACAAAAAAATATTAAAGGCAACTCGGAAAATATCGGTTATACCAAAGAAGGCAGGGAATGCATCTACAATATGGTCATGATTGAGGAATTGGAAACCATATTAGGGTGCGGTCTCGGGGCTTCAAGCAAAATAATTATCGGTGAAAACAAGCATGAGACCATACGCAACTTCAAAAGCTTAGAAGAATACGGCAAAAGAATTGATGAAATAATATCTAAGAAGCAAGAATTATTGGAAATGGGAGGATAAATGAAAAAGGTTAAAATTTTTTATATGGAAGGCTGTCCCCATTGCAGGAGAGCATTCAGGATATTGGATGATTTGATAGCCAACAATTCTGAATATGCCAATATAGACATGGAATACATAGATGAAAACAAGGATGTGCAGGCAGCCAACGCTCACGATTATTACTACGTCCCTACATTTTATGTGGACGGAGTCAAGGTCCATGAGGGGGTTCCAACAAAAGAAAAAATCGAAAGAGTATTGATGGAAGCAATTAAATAAAATCCCACCAGGGTGTTTATGGAGGTAAAAATGAAAGTCGTTGCATTTAACGGAAGCCCAAGAAAAGAAGGAAATACCTATGAAGCCATTAGGCTTGTTGCCGAACAGCTGACAGCTGAAAATATCGAAGTCGAAATAATTCATGTGGGAAATAAGAACATAAAAGGGTGTACTGCATGTAACCACTGCTTCAAATCAAGGGATGAAAGATGCATCATAGATGACGATGTAAATGAATGGATACAAAAAATGAAGGAAGCAGATGGGATAATACTTGGGTCACCGGTACATTATTCGGATATATCAGCTGAAATGAAAGCATTTTTGGACAGGGCATTCTATGTGGGAAGTGCCAATAATTCCTTGTACAGGCACAAGGTTGGAGTGGGTATAACCGCCGTAAGACGGTCCGGCGGCCTTCCTGCCTTTAATCAGCTCAACAATTATCTGACCTATGCGGAAATGGTAATACCTACATCAAACTACTGGAATGTCATATACGGCAGAGGTCCCAAAGAGGTTTTGCAGGACGAGGAAGGTATGCAAATATTGAGAATATTAGGCAAAAACATGGCGTGGCTCTTAAAGCTGATTGAATTCGGCGAAGGGAAAGTTAAAAAGCCGGAATATGAAAGGAAGGTTTATACGCATTTCATCAGATGAGGAAGGCTTGACTATAAGAAAAACCGTTGAATTTCAACGGTTTTTCTGCTCTTTTATTCTTTGTTTTCAGTTATTTTTGTTTCATTGGAGTGGCTTCCCCGCTTCGAGGTCTCTATTTCCCAATGTATTATAAATGTTAAGGCTGCTCTCAATATTACAATGGAAGCAAGAATTATTAACTCATCTATGGTTCTGATGATCAAAGTTTTCAGGATTTCCGCCCCTAACTTGAATTCCAGAGCCATTGCCAAAGCCTGGGATAATTCTATTTTTATTCTTTCGTCTCCGAAGTCGAACCGGAGCAATCCATATTTAATAAATGCCTTTATCGCCGAATACAGGATGATAAAGACTCCAATCAGCTCAAGAAAATGAGCAATGTTAGGAACGATAATGTTTATAAGATGCTCTAACATATTTTCTCCTCATTAGTATAATATCCATAACATTATAGTGTATTTATATTAGTTTGTCAAAGAATGTTTTTTAAAATATGAAATATTTTATAGACATATTATGCCCCCTTATATATATAAATGAATAAAGGGGTGAGAAATGTGGTTCTAAGAATTAACAAAAAATTATTCATTATAATATTAATAGCACTATTGGTGGTTTTTGGTTTGTTAAGCGTCAGCCTTATCAGGAATTTTTCTGTTACGGTTTCTACAAATATAACAAATTGGGGACTTAAATTCAATGCAGAGGGAGCACCCCCCATGGGGAATGCGGGCAAAGACTTTTTAAAAAAATACAATGCCTATTACGTGGGAGACCCGGATGAAAAATGTATTTATCTTACCTTTGATGCAGGGTTTGAGAACGGCAATACTCCCAAAATATTGGATACCTTGAAAGCTCATGATGTAAAGGCGGCATTTTTCTTAGTAGGCCACTACCTGGAAGAGGAGCCGGACCTGGTTAAAAGAATGGTTGAGGAAGGCCATATTGTAGGCAACCATACCTACCACCACCCGGATATGTCCCTTATTTCCGACAAGGAATCATTTGCCAGGGAGCTGACTTCCTTGGAAGAATTGTTCAGGCAAATAACAGGTAAAGAAATGCCGAAATACTACCGGCCTCCTCAAGGGAAATTCAGCGAGGAGAATTTAAAGATGGCTGATGAATTAGGCTATAAAACCATATTCTGGAGCCTGGCATACGTTGACTGGTACAAGGATAAACAACCCAGCAAGGAATATGCATTCAGCAAGCTCATTCCCCGCATCCACCCGGGGGCTGTGGTCTTATTACACTCCACCTCCGATACAAACCGGCAGATATTGGATGAACTCTTATCAAAGTGGAAGGACTTAGGCTACACTTTCAAAACCTTGGACGACTTGACCAAGTAATTTTTAGTAAAGTTTTCAGGGACGGTTCTTTTCGTTCTTGAAAATCTGTTTTCAGGGACTGTTTTCAGTGTTTTCAGGGACGGTTCCTTTCGTTCTCAAGAAACCTATATTCAGAGACAGTTCTTTTCGTTCTTGAAAATCCGTTTACAAGGGATTTTATTACAATATTATTTTTTTTATTGAAATTTATTGGAACACTGTTGGGAACGAAAAGAACCGTCCCTAAAGTCTGCTAAAGTCTGAGAACGAAAAGAACCGTCCCAAAAAATACAAAAAATACTAAAAATACGTCCCTAAAAATAGTGTTGACAAAGAGAATGGGGTGTGGTAATTTATTTGTAAATAATTGCAGGGGAAGAGTAGTCATAAAGCAATGATCACAGCAAGACAGGGATGATGGGAGCCTGTTATTATCTTGGTGATGAAGACACCCCAACAAATGCAAATATTAAATGAGTGGGACTTTAGAGTCCAAATAGGGTGGCAACGCGGGTTATACTCGTCCCTAAGCAGGGGACGGGTTTTTATTATTATAGGTATGGGGACACACCTCTTGCAATAAAGATAGCCTTTGCCGGTCAGAGGAATGCCCCTAATTAAACAATGGAGGATACTATGGAAACAATGGGAACACTTAGAAGGACAAATATGTGCGGAGAGTTAAACAAGGACCAAATAGGCAGGGAAGTCGTGCTTATGGGGTGGGTGCAAAAAAGAAGAAGCTTAGGCGGCTTGATTTTTGCGGACTTAAGAGATATTACGGGCTTAATTCAAATTGTTTTCGATGCCGATGTAAACAAGGAAGCTTTTGAAAAGGCGGAGGGGTTAAGAAGTGAATATGTTATTGCAATCAAAGGAAAGGTATATGAAAGACAAGCAAAAAATCCTGAGATGGCGACTGGAGAGATAGAAGTTTACGCGGAGGAATTAAGAATTTTAGATTCAGCAGAAACTCCTCCCATTTATATAAAGGATAATGATGATGTTTCCGAGCAAATGCGGTTGAAATACAGATATCTTGATTTGAGAAAGCCTTTCATGCAAAAAAACCTCCTGATGAGAAGCAAGACATCAAAGGTCATCAGAGACTTTTTGTATGAGAACGGCTTTAATGAAATCGAAACCCCATTCTTGGCAAAACCTACACCTGAAGGGGCAAGAGACTATTTGGTACCCAGCAGGATTTCACCCGGTAATTTCTATGCCCTGCCTCAATCCCCCCAGATTTATAAGCAGCTTTTGATGGTGTCGGGAATGAACAGGTATTTCCAGATTGTAAGATGCTTCAGGGATGAGGACTTAAGGGCAAACCGCCAGCCGGAATTCACCCAGGTTGACATTGAAATGTCCTTTGTGGATGCAGAAGATGTGATGGGTATAAATGAAAGGCTTATTCAAAGAATATTCAAGGAAGTTAAAAATATTGATATTAAGCTTCCATTAAGGCGGATGCCTTATAATGAAGCCATGGATAAATACGGCTGCGACAAGCCAGATTTACGCTTTGGATATGAGCTGAAAAACATCACTCATGTATTTAAGAATTCCGGATTCAATGCATTCAAATCGGTTTATGAAAGCGGCGGTTTGATTAAATGCATAAAGGTTGACGGGGCCTCTGATGACTATTCAAAGAAAGGGATTTCTAAATTGGAGAAGTTCGTCAAGTCACACGGGGCAAAGGGATTAGCCTGGCTCAAGTATGAAAACGGACAACTTGATTCTCCGATAGGAAAATTCTTAAGCGAAGGTGAAATTGCTGAGTTGATTTCTTTGTTGGACCTCAAGAAAAAAGATATGGTGTTTATAGTGGCCGACAATGAATCGGCCGTAAATACCGCACTCAGTGCCCTGAGAATTGAAATAGCCAGGGAAAGAAATTTAATTGATGATAATGTTTATGAATTGGTGTGGATTACAGATTTTCCATTGTTCGAATACAGCGAGGAAGAAGAAAGATACGTGGCTAAACACCATCCCTTCACATCTCCTGTGGATGAGGATATAGACAAATTGGAAACGGCTCCCCAAGAAGTCAGGGCAAAAGCTTATGACCTTGTAATAAACGGAGATGAAATAGGAGGGGGCAGCATACGTATCACGAACAGGGCCTTGCAGAACAGGATGTTCAAAGCATTAGGCTTTACGGAAGAAGAAGCTCAAGAAAAGTTCGGTTTCCTCCTTGAAGCATTTAAGTACGGGGTGCCTCCCCACGGAGGAATTGCATTCGGTTTGGACCGCCTTATGATGCTTCTCACCGGGGCGACCAGCATCAAAGATGTAATTGCATTCCCAAAGACACAAAGTGCTGCCTGCCTGATGACCGGATCTCCTACCATGGTAACCGAACAGCAGCTTGAAGAACTGAAAATCAAAATAGATGAGTAGGTTTACAGAAAGGAAATAATAATGGACAATATTGGAAAGATAGAAAAAATTGAGGGGAATAAGGCCGTTATTTCCGTCAAAAGGGTAACGGCATGCGGAGACAGCTGCAAAAGCTGCTCCTCTGCATGCAAGGTTAAAAGTGTTATCGTCGAAACCGATATTTCGGATGTGAGAGATGAGATAAATGTTGGGGATTATGTGGAGATTCGAGCAGAAAATGAAGTTATGCTCAAGCATATAGCTGTCCTTTACGGCCTTCCCTTATTATTGATGCTGATTACGGTTTTCGTTTTTCAGATGATTCTGAAGGGACCCAATAAGGACATATTGTCTGCGGTTGCTTCCTTGTTTTCCCTGATAATATCCTTTTTCCTCTTAAAGGCTTACGATAAGAGGGAAATGAAAAAGAATGTGCTGAAATTTACAGTTGGCAAAAAGCTTTAACAAGTGCCGCGAATAACCCCAAAGGTGCAAGGATTGAGCTATGAATATATTTGAAATGCAATACCAAAACTCCATAAAGAAGGAAGGCCCTCTTGCAGAGCGGATGAGGCCTTTAAGCTTAAGCGAATTTGTCGGCCAGGACCATATTGTGGGTGAAGGCAAGATTTTAAGCAGGGCAATAGAAGCCGACAAGCTTACCTCTGCGATTTTTTACGGGCCTCCCGGAACCGGGAAGACAACCTTGGCCAAAATTATTGCAAATACCACAAACAACAATTTTACCACCTTAAATGCGGTTACAAGCGGCATAAAAGACATAAAGGAGAAAATAAGCTTTGCGGTAGATGAGCTTTCTATTTATAATAAGAAGACAATTCTCTTCATAGATGAAATTCATCGTTTCAATAAAGCACAGCAGGATGCCTTGCTTCCCTATGTGGAAAATGGTACAATAATATTGATTGGGGCTACCACCGAAAACCCGTATTTTGAAGTTAATTCCGCCTTGATTTCACGGTCACTGGTATTTGAGTTCAAAAGCATTGATATAGAGGACATCAAGGAAGTCATGAGAAAGGCTTTGAGGGACGAAAGAGGATACGGAAACAGAAGAGTGGAAATTGATGAAGATGCTTTAAACCATATTGCCCAATACTCAAACGGAGACATAAGAAGCGCTCTTAATGCTTTAGAGTTAGGCGTTGAAACGACTAAAGAAATTGACGGAAAAATAAGAATAAACATAGATACTGCATCTGAATGCATCCAAAGAAAGAAAATTGATTACGACAAAAACGGAGACAACCATTACGATACCATATCGGCATTTATTAAAAGCATGAGGGGGTCTGATCCGGATGCGGCGGTTTATTGGCTGGCGAAAATGATAAAGGCCGGAGAAGATCCTAAGTTCATTGCAAGGAGGATAATTATCTGTGCTTCAGAGGATGTGGGAAATGCAGATCCCAGAGCCTTGGAGGTTGCCGTAAATGCATTCAAGGCAGTTGAGATAATAGGCTTTCCCGAAGGGCGGATAATCCTTGCCCAGGCTGCAATTTATATAGCATGTGCACCCAAGAGCAATGCCTCCGTTGTGGCAATCGACAGAGCCATGAAGGCAGTTGAAAATGAGTCCCATGAAGTACCGGCTCATTTAAGGGATAAACACTATAAAGGTGCTGAAATGCTGAAGAGGGGAATAGAATATAAATATCCCCACGATTATGAAAAGTTTTATGTAAAACAACAATACATGCCTGAAACCATAAAGACGAAGTTTTATGAGCCGAAAGAATCCGGCTACGAAAGTAAAATTAAGAAATTTTTGGAATATTTGAGGCAGTAAGGAGGGCAACATGTATAAGGTGTATGGAAAAATTACCGACCCAAATATTGACAGGATTGTTAATGATAAACTCAAATTTGATGATTTGAACAAAGAACTGATCTATGACGTCCACGTTGATTTTTACAACCCGGATTTGGAAGCGGAAATGCTGAATGCTGAGGTTTCTTATGAAATTAAGAAAGAGCATTATTTGTTTATCAAGAAAATCAGAAGCATGTTCGATAACAATCAAATAAAGGTAAATGAGTTTTATTTGATGGGCACTATTGCCGACCTGCCGGAAAATGAAATAAATATTTCGGTTTTGAAATCACAGAGCGATAAAAAGAAAAATGTAGTTTGGCCTTGCAAGGAAATATTCTTGTTTGAATATCAAAAGAAAAGGTTAGACGCCCTGCTCTTAAGCAATCAAATTTCTGTTGAAGACTATGAATCAAATTTAGAGTTCTTGAAAGATGAACTGAACATTTATGAAAGCGAAGAGGACCATAAGTATATAAACTAAGATAGTCCCGACCTAAGGAGGATTATATGAAAGCATATGATTTGATTAAAAATATAGAAATAGATGTTACTACACAGGATTTGATTAATTTGATGACAGAAGAAAACAGGCAGATTGATTTAATACTTCATGATAAAAAAACTGATGAAGACGGGTATCTCACATGGGATGCCGAGCATTGGTCAGTAGTGACCGCAAAAAAATTCATGCGAACCTATTCATTGGGAGATAGACAATTAAGAGACTTTACGTCGCATAACATATATGATTTGAGAAATGATTTTAAACCGGAAGAAGCAAAAGAAATACAAATAAATTAACATTCTTTGCTTGCAGGTGAATGTCTCCCTTTTGTAACCTTCTTTGCTCCTTTTAATAAAATGGAGTGAGGAGGTATCCCTATGGAAGTTTTTATTATAACTTTTCAACACGGGAATTATGCTCTTGCCGCATTCAACAGACTGCAAGAGCGGGGGATTAAAAATGTTCAATTGATTCAAACTCCCTTCAGCATAAAGAATGAATGCGACTTATGCATAAAAACAAATGACCGCAGGACCTTGAATATTATTTTAAACGAATTTAGGGGAGTAAGCAATGTATACAGCCAAATCAACAGAAACGGCCGTAACGTGTATAAATTATTACCATAGAATTTTCGGGGACGGTTCTTTTTGTTCTTATTGATAGAACGAAAAGAATCGTCCCCGAAAATCTTGTTGAGAACGAAAAGAACCGTCCCTAAAAATTTATTTTATTTGTTGACAAAGTTACTGGGGTATTCTATAATTAGTTATACCCTACTGAATTAGTAGGGATTATAGGAGAGGAGAGCGAAAATGATTTTATCCACCAAGGGTAGATACGGGCTGAAGGCAGCATTTGAACTTTCAAAAAACTACGGTTTAGGGCCGGTTCCTCTAAAAAAGATATCAGAAAAGTATGGTATATCGGAAAATTATTTAGAGCAGCTCTTTGCAAAATTAAAAAAAAGCGGCTATATTGATACGGTGAGAGGACCCCAAGGAGGATATCTTCTTGCCAAGTCACCCGAGGAAATAACCGTTGGAATGATACTTAGAACCCTTGAGGGAGAAATAACAACTTCCGATTGTTTAGGTAAAGAAGTTTGCTCCAGGGAATCAATATGTGCAACGAGAGTTATATTTGAGAAAATTGAAAAAAGTATCAATGATGTCATTGACAACATAACCTTAGCTGATATGTACGAGGAACAGGAAAAAATTTTATCGGAGGGAAAAAATGAGCAGGAAGCTATATCTTGACAATGCCGCAACAACCAGGACTAAAAAAGAAGTAATTGATGAAATGATGCAGTATTTTGATGTCTTGTACGGAAATCCATCGAGTCAATTATATGAATTAGGCAGAAAATCAAAAGAAGCCATAGAAAAGGCAAGAAAAACCTTAGCTGACTTTTTGAATGCGGATGAAAAAGAAATATATTTTACCGCAGGCGGTACCGAGTCGGATAACTGGGCGTTAAAGGGAGTTGCTTTTGCAAATCTCAACAAAGGAAAGAACCACATAATAACAACTAAAATCGAGCATCACGCAATACTTCATACTTGTGAGTACTTAGAAAAATTCGGAATAGAAACAACCTATCTGGATGTAGACAGATACGGGCTCATAGACTTAGACCAGCTGAAAGAATCAATTAGGCCCGAGACAATGCTGATTTCGGTAATGTTTGCAAACAACGAAATAGGAACGATACAGCCCATCGAGGAAATAGGAGAAATTGCCAAAGAGCATGGGATCCTATTCCACGTAGATGCTGTTCAAGCCCTGGGAAGCGTCAGGATAGATGTTAATAAACTGCATATAGATTTGATGTCAATGTCTGCCCATAAATTAGGCGGACCAAAGGGCATAGGCGGTATGTATATAAGAAAGGGAACAAGGATAGATAACTTTATTCACGGGGGCGGCCAGGAAAGAGGCAGAAGAGCCGGTACCGAAGGAGTCCAGAATATTGTAGGTTTCGGGAAAGCTGTTGAAATTGCAGCCCGGAATTTTGATAACCGCATTGAAAGGCTGACGGGTCTAAGAAACAGGCTCATTGAAGGAATTAAGAACAATATTCCCGATGTTGTCCTTAACGGGCATCCCACAAGGAGATTAGCCAATAATGTTAACTTCTCATTTAAATATGTGGAAGGAGAATCCATTTTACTGCTCCTGGATATGGAAGGCATAGCGGCTTCAAGCGGTTCTGCCTGTACTTCAGGCTCCTTGGACCCCTCCCATGTTTTGCTGGCAACGGGACTTGACCACGGAACAGCCCACGGCTCCATCCGGTTTACCCTGAGTGAGGAAATAAAAGAAGAAGATATAGATTATACCGTAGAAACAATGAAAAAAATAATCGCCAAATTAAGGGCCATGTCCCCTATAAAAAATGACGAGGATTTGAAAAAAAATTAAAATAACGGAGAAGATAAAATGTATTCAGAGATAGTAATGGACCATTTCAGAAATCCCAGAAATGCAGGAAGAATTGAAGACGCGGATGGCATAGGCCAGGTAGGAAACCCCAAATGCGGAGATATAATGAAGATTTATCTGAAGATTAAAGATGATATAATCGAGGATGTAAAATTCGAAACCTTCGGCTGCGGGTCTGCAATTGCTTCTTCAAGCATTGCTACGGAGATGATTAAGGGCAAAAGCATTAATGAAGCAGTTGAGATTTCAAACAAGGCTGTTGTAGAAGCTCTGGGAGGTCTCCCTCCCGTTAAGATTCACTGCTCAGTACTTGCAGAGCAGGCTGTTAAATCTGCCCTATATGATTACGCACAAAAAACCAACAAGGTAATTAAGGGTTTGGAAAACTATAAGCCGGAGGATGATGAAATCCACTGTCAACATTAAAACATGCCAAAAAGTATCAGGGGACGGTTCTTTAAAGTACCGTCCCCAAATGTTTCTTGACAATGAGGGAAAGAATACATTATAATTTCATAATAAAGTAGATATTGCCTATACTATGATATGGAGGAAATAATGTGGATAAATTAGATAGATTTTCAATTAATAATATTCGAAAGGAATACTTGGATTTTTTTAAGAGCAAGGAACATTTAACGGAGCAAAGCTTTTCTTTGATACCCAAAAACGATAAGAGCCTTTTATTGATAGGGGCCGGCATGGCTCCCTTGAAAAAATATTTTACGGGAGCGGAAGTTCCTCCTGCCAAGAGAATGGCAACCTGCCAAAAGTGCGTGAGGACGGGGGATGTTGAAAATGTAGGTTATACGGCCAGACATTTGACTTTTTTTGAAATGCTCGGAAACTTTTCCTTTGGTGATTATTTCAAGAATGAGGCAATTGCCTGGGCATGGGAACTCTTAACCGGAGTTTTGAAGATTGAGGAGGATAAACTGTGGGTAACAGTATATTTAGAGGATGATGAAGCCGAGAATATCTGGCATACCAAGGTAGGCCTCCCTATGGAAAGAATAGTCAGACTCGGAAAGGACGACAATTTTTGGGAGCTGGAAGTGGGACCCAGCGGCCCCTGCTCCGAAATATATTATGATACCGGAGAAGACAGAGGCTGCGGTTCGCCCGACTGCAAACCGGGATGTGACTGCAACAGGTTCATAGAAATCTGGAACCTTGTTTTTACCCAGTTTGACAAGGATGAGCAAGGCGTTTACCACCCCCTGCCCAAACCGAATATAGATACGGGAATGGGACTTGAAAGGGTTGCCGCCGTGCTACAAGACAAACCCACGGTGTTTGATGTGGAGCCCTTAATTTTTATTGTTAATAAAGTTTCTGAAATTTGCAAAATACCTTACGGCCAAAAGGTGGAAAGCGACGTTCTGATGAGAATCATCTGCGACCACTCAAGGGCAGCTACCTTTATGATAGGGGATGGAGTGATTCCTTCAAATGAAGGAAGAGGCTATGTTTTGAGACGGTTGATTAGAAGGGCCATCCGAAAGGGCAAATTATTAGGGATTGAAGGCGAATTCTTAACCGAGACCGCAAAGGTCGTTATTGATAATTGGAAGGAAGTTTACCCGGAATTGGGGGAAAAAGAAAGTTACATACTGAAGGTTATAAGTCTTGAAGAAGAAAAATTCAAGAAGACCATCGACCAGGGTCTTGAACTCTTAATGAAGGAAATTCAAGCATTAAAGGAAGAAAACAAAAAAGAACTGGAAGGGAATGCTGCTTTCAAACTTTATGATACCTATGGTTTTCCTTCGGAGCTGACGGAAGAAATACTTAAAGAAAACGGCTACAGCCTCAATAAAGACCAGTTTGACAAGGTATTTGAAGAGCACAGGCAGATGGCAAGGGATGCAAGGAAGGCTACCGGTGCCTCAGGCTGGAAGGACACTGACTTTACCCTGAATACGGATAAAACCATATTTACAGGTTACAATAAATTAGAAGATGATGCCGAGGTCATTGCCTTAGTGGTGGGCTCTGAACAGGTAAATGCAATGAATGAAGGCCAGTCGGGCATTGTTGTCCTCGACAAAACTCCTTTCTATGCTGAAGGGGGCGGCCAGACCGGGGATAGGGGAGAATTCACTGCCGATGAAATGCTGGCAAGGGTAACCGATACTCATAAGCTCAATAACGGTATCTATCTCCATGACATCGATCTGGTCAAAGGAAGCATTTCCGTCGGAGATACCATAAGGGCGAAGGTGAATGCCGACCAAAGGAAAAACACCGCAAAGAACCACACCTGCACCCACTTATTGCACAAGGTTTTGAAGGAAATCTTAGGAGACCATGTAAATCAGGCGGGTTCATATGTTTCCAAAGACAGGCTTCGTTTTGACTACACACATTTTGAAGCTTTAGATAAGAATACAATAAAAGAAATTGAAAAGAAGGTCAATGAAGCAATACTCTCGGACTACACGGTTACAACGGAAATCCTCACTATGGAAGAAGCCAAAAAGTCCGGAGCCGTGGCTTTATTTGATGAAAAGTATGAGGAGATGGTAAGGGTTGTAAGCGTGGGAGATTTCAGTAAGGAGTTATGCGGCGGAACCCATATCGATCAAACAGCTAAAATAGGGATGTTTAAAATCCTTTCCGAAGGGAGCATAGCTTCCGGGGTAAGGAGAATAGAGGCTATTACGGGAAGAGCAGCCATTGATTACATGCAGGATCTGGATAATTTGACGGACGAACTGGCCCTATCCATGAAAACAACCAGGGATGAATTGTTAAGCAAGGTAAACCTCCTAAAGAAGGAAGTAAAGGAAAAGGATAAAGAGATCCAAAGGTTAAACAATGAACTGTTAAAATCCGACATAGATGAGATTCTTGACAAATATGAAGAAATTAACGGTATTAAGTTTTTTGCCCTCAAGTTTAAAGGCAAGGATGCAAATACATTGAGAGAAATTGCCGATAAAATAAGAGACAAAAATGAAAGCTGTGCCGTTCTCTTAGCTTCGGATTTGGGAGACAAGGTATTATTTGTATCCGCTGTAACCAAGGATTTGGTAAAGGGCGGAATACATGCGGGAAATATAGTTAAAGAAGCAGCCGTGATTGCCGGGGGCGGCGGCGGCGGAAGACCTGACTTTGCCCAAGCTGGAGGGAAAAATCCCGAAAAGACGGACGAAGCCTTTAATGCGGTAAAAAGGGCCTTAAAAGCAATATAATAATTGATTTTATTGAAAAATTATAGTACAATGTCAAGGGGTGGTTTTTATGGATAATAATGTAAATAATACTGCAAAATTTGATTACAGCATGGGTTCGCTGAATGAGGCTCGGGAAATTATTTCTCAGGTTTACAAATCGCTTAAGGAAAAGGGATACAATCCCAACAACCAGCTGATAGGATATATATTATCCGGGGACCCCACTTATATAACCAATCATAACAATGCGAGAAGCTTGATACGAAAAATAGAAAGAGACGAACTCTTGGAAGAAATATTAAGTGTTTACTTAAATGTAATTGATATTTAAAAGAAGGGGGACACACCTTCTTTGGTGATAGTCATTGGTGTAAGTCAGAAGGAATGTCCCCGATTTGGATGAGGGGACACACCGTAGGGGGGGATGCACATTTATAGATGCGCTTAGGGATAAATATAACTTTGAGCAGTATATAAATATACTGCTTTTATATGCCTGACCATATTTTAAAAGTATGGACACAGATAGGATAAGAGGAAAGTAAATCAATGCAAGATGAAATATATAAAACTATTTGAAAAAGAAAATGTATCGAAGCTTTGTTACGGGACCCTTTCATTAAGCAAACTCCAAAATTCCGATACTTTTGAAAATAAGGTAAAACTCCTTAATTATGCTTATGAAAAGGGAATAAATTTTTTTGATACTGCCGAACTATATGATAATTATGATTTATTAAGAGAATTCATAAAAGATAAAGACAGGGATAAACTAACCATAGCTTCAAAAAGCTATGCATATGACAAGAATACGGCAGAATACAGCATCAATAAAGCTTTGAAAGAAATGAACACGGATTACCTTGATATTTTCATGCTCCATGAACAGGATAACGGGAATAATTTTTTGGGTCATTATCAAGCAGTGGACCGCTTCATGAAATACAAGGAGCAGGGAATAATCAGGCATTTCGGAATTTCAACCCACAGGGTGGAAGCAGTAAAGGATTCGGTTAAGTTTAAGGAGATAGAAATCCTTTTTCCTTTGCTCAATTATAAAGGCATAGGAATTCAGGACGGAACAATGGAAGATATGACGGAAGCCTTGATAAAGGCAAAAGAAGATGGTAAATTCATCATGGCGATGAAAATTTACGGAGGAGGACATTTAATAAGGGAAGCTGAAGAAGCTTTTAAATATGTTGACAATTTATCTTATGTGGACTCCATAGCAATAGGTATGAGCACTCTTGAAGAAATAGATGCAAATATCTCTTATTTGGAAAAGAATGAATTAAATATTAATATAAAAAATAAAATTAGAAATCAAAGACGCTCTTTAGTAATTGAAGAGTGGTGTGTCGGATGCGGAAAATGCGTGAGAAAATGCAGGCAGAATGCACTGAAGATAGTCGACGGCAAATGTGCGGTTGATATGGAAAAGTGTGTTTTATGCAGCTATTGCGCGGGTGAATGCTCGGATTTTTATATCAAAATTGTGTGAGGTTTCTATGGAAAGATTGATGGGATTGGATGTGGGTGATAAAACAATAGGAGTGGCCGTAAGCGATTTATTGATGATTACTGCACAAGGAGTAACGACGATAAAAAGAACAAGTATCAAAAATGACATAAATGAGCTGAAAAAAATCATCGATGAATATCAAGTTACCAAAATTGTTGCAGGTGTTCCAAAAATGTTAGATGGCAGCATCGGAATACAGGGAGAAAAGGTGCTTAAGTTTTTGGAAAAGATGAAAAAACACATTGACTTGCCGGTAGAGCTTGAAGATGAAAGATTTACCACGACAATCTCGGAAAGAATGCTGATAGAAGCTGATGTAAAAAGGAAGAAACGAAAAGAAGTTATCGACAAATTAGCAGCAGTACAAATTCTGTCAAGTTACATGCAGCGTATAAAATAATCAAAGGAGATTCTATGGACAATATTATTGAATTGATAAATGACGAAGGAAACTTAGAAAAGTTAGTGGTTGAAGCAACTTTTCACATTGATGATATTTTGTATGCCGTTCTTCACAAAATAGACTCTGACGAAGGGATGATTTATTATGTGGAAGAAATGGAAGACGGAAGCATAGTGCTGGTTAAGGTTGAGAACGAGGAAGAAATCAAAGAAGTCCAGGAAGTGTATGAAGGAATAGCTGATGATCTTATTTAAGCTTAAGAGGGGGAAAAATGGCAGAGTATTTAACGGATTTGCTCGAAAAAAACGGGTACAAAACGACAATTCAGCGAAAAACCGTATATGAGGTCTTGTGTGAGAATAAGGATAAGCATTTATCCACGGAGGATATTTATAACATAATCCAAAATGTAAACCCTAAGATAGGGATAGCAACCATTTACAGAACACTCCTCCTTTTTGAAGACATAGGGCTTGTTTACAGGCATAACTTCGATGACGGGTTTCAAAGATATGAAATACTATCGCCCCACAGCAGTGAGGTACATCAGCACCATCATTTATTGTGCAAACAATGCGGTAAAATCATAGAGGTTAAAGAAGACCTCATGAATTCATTGGAAGAAATAATAGAAAAACAATACAATTTTGAAATATTAAATCACGAGGTCAAATTCACCGGTATCTGTGCACAATGCAGAGATAAGGAGAAAGAAGATGGCAGAAAAGAAACATAAATTAAAGGTTATACCCTTGGGAGGGCTGGGTGAAATAGGAAAAAACACCACGGTTATCGAGTATAACAACAATATAATCATTATAGACTGCGGAATGGCCTTCCCGGGAGATGAAATGTTAGGTATTGACATAGTCATACCGGATATTACCTATTTAATAAAAAACAAAGAAAAAATTAAGGGAATTATTTTAACTCACGGTCATGAAGACCATATAGGGTCCATACCATATTTTTTGAGAAAGTTGAATATTCCCATATATGGAACAAAACTTACCTTAGGTCTTGTGGAAAACAAGCTTTTGGAACATAAAATAGAAGATGCGTCCTTAAATCAGATTAAAGCAGGAGATACCTTCAAGTTAGGATGCTTCAAAATTACAGCCGTAAGAGTTAATCACAGCATACCGGATGCAGTGGCTTATGCCATTGAAACCCCTATTGGAACAATAGTTCATACGGGAGACTTTAAAATTGATTACACTCCCATAAACGAAGAGGTTATTGATTTAGGAAAGTTTGCGGACATCGGGCGAAAAGGCGTCCTCCTTGCCATGTCTGACAGCACAAACGTTGAAAGGCCCGGTTTTACGGAATCTGAAAAAACTATTGGCCAAAAATTCATGGACGTATTTAAAAACTGTGATTCCAGGATAATCGTTGCATCCTTTGCTTCAAACATTCACAGGCTCCAGCAGGTTATCGACGCTGCCGTTGCCAATAAAAGAAAGGTTGCAATATCAGGCAGGAGCATGATAAATGCCATCAGGGTTTCCCTGGATTTAGGATATTTAAATGCTCCCGAAGGAACAATCATAAACGTAAATGAGGTAAAAAGTCTTAAAGATGATGAAATTGTCATTCTAACTACGGGAAGTCAAGGGGAGCCTATGTCTGCCCTGACGAGAATGGCTAATAACGACCACAGGAAAATTCAAATAAAGCCGGGTGACCTGGTGATAATTTCAGCCAACCCCATACCGGGAAATGAAATTACAGTTTCTAATGTAATAAATACCCTTTATGAAAAAGGTGCCAGGGTCTTATATGATGCCCTGACCCAGGTCCATGTATCCGGCCACGCCAGAAGAGATGAACTGAAGCTCATGCTTTCATTGTTGAAACCAAAGTTTTTCATACCGGTTCACGGGGAATACAGGCACCTGGTCCAGCATGCAAATTTAGCCAATGAGCTGGGCATGCCGATGGAGAATACAATGATAGGAAATAACGGTGACGTTATTGAGCTCACTTCCAAATCAATGGTTAAAAACGGCACCGTAACATCCGGAAATATTCTGGTAGACGGTTTGGGTGTGGGAGATGTGGGCAACATAGTTCTCCGGGACAGGAAGCTTCTTTCCGAAAACGGCTTGATAATAGTAGTTTTATCAACGGAGAGGGGCAGGGGGAGAGTTTTGGCCGGCCCGGAAATAGTCTCCAGAGGCTTTGTGTATGTCCGTGAGAATATAGACCTGATAGAAGAATCAAAGACCGTTGTGAGAAAAGCATTGGAAAAATGCGAAGATACAAATGTTAAAGAATGGAACAACATTAAAATGATAATAAAGGATTCTTTGAGCAGCTTTATATATGACAAAATAAAAAGAAGCCCCATGATACTTCCCATAATAGTGGAAGTGGATTTGGAAAGTTAACCAAAAACAAAAGGGACCCACCGTCCCTTTTTTTATGACAAGGGGACGGGGGTACTGTCATCAAGT
>JAAYOE010000162.1 GCA_012520455.1 Tissierellia bacterium | reverse complement strand
TTGTCCGTGGCCTATATATGGTTTGTAAGACACAGGGCAACAAGCCAAAAAGACCAAATTCTGCAAAACCTATTGTCATAAGGAAAAATTTTGAATTAAGGCTGCCAGGGGCAGCCTTTTTCAATTGGAGGAATTACGATAATCCCTCATTTACAAATACTTCAATATTTGATACAATTTACTTAATATATAGAGGAATAGGTGGTTTAATGGAAAAGATTATAAGCTTTTTGTTAAGCAGAGCAACCTTGGTATCCCTTGCACTTTTAGCCCAGATAGTTACATTGGCCTTGATGGTGTGGAAATTCAGCAGTTTCTTCTTTATTTTTGACATAATATTCATGGTTATCAGTGTGTTGGTTGTACTCTACATATTAAACCGCAAAAGTGACCCTACATATAAGATAGCATGGATTATACCCATCATGATTTTTCCTGTATTTGGCGGCTTGTTTTACTTGATGTTCGGGGGCGCAAAACTATCAGACCGCACCAAGGAAAAATTGCATTCGATTACTGATAAAATGAAAGAAGGTCTATATCAACACCCCGTCACCTTAAATAATCTGAGAAAAGAAAACACAATTGCCTTTAACCAGGCAAAGTACATAGAAGAGTATTCATCCTGCCCAGTTTACGATAATTCACCGTCAAGATTTCTGCCATCGGGGGAGGAGTTTTTTGAAAGCTTGAAGGAAGAATTGAAAAGGGCTAAGAAATTTATTTTTTTAGAATTTTTTATAATCCAGGAAGGCCTAATGTGGAATACTATTCTGGATATACTGAAAGAAAAAGCAAAGGAAGGCCTGGATGTAAGGGTTGTCTATGATGACTTCGGCTGTGTTACAAGACTTCCTCACAAGTACAATAAGAAGCTTGAGAGCTGCGGAATCAAGTGTGCTGTTTTCAATCCCTATATACCGATTTTGAACTTCCGCCTCAACAATAGAAACCACAGGAAAATAGTCGTAATAGACGGGAAGGTAGCTTATACGGGAGGGGTAAACTTAGCTGATGAATATATTAATGCTCTTGAAAAATTTGGTCACTGGAGAGACTCTATGGTTGAAATAAGGGGTGATGCCGTGTGGTCTTTAACGGTTATGTTTTTATCCATGTGGGGCCACCTCAAGAAAAACAATGAAGACTACAATAAATTTAAACCCGACGATTATGACCAGAGCGAAGAATGCCACGGCTATGTCCAGCCCTTTGATGACAGCCCCTTAGACAATGAACACGTCAGCGAAGCCGTATACCTGAATTTAATCAATCAGGCAGAAAAATACATATATATTGAAACCCCCTACCTCATTATAGATAATAAAATGATGGTTGCCTTGACCATGGCATCTAAAAGAGGTGTGGATGTAAGAATACTTACTCCACACATACCCGATAAGTGGTATGCCTTTGCCGTCACCCAGTCCAATTATGAGGACTTGATGGAAGCGGGAGTGTCCATCTACCAATACACACCGGGCTTTAATCACGGCAAGACCTTTGTGGTTGATGATGAATATGCGGTTGTAGGCACCATAAATTTAGATTTCAGAAGCCTTTACCTCCACTTTGAATGCGGGGTATGGATGTACAACACCGATACCGTCCTGCAGGTAAAGGAAAGTACCTTGGAGGCTTTAAAGGTAAGCAGGCGGGTAGGGATGGAAGACATAAAAAGTACTCCCAAAATAAAAAGATTGGGCAGGGCTGTCTTAAGAATCTTCGCCCCGCTCATGTAAACTTTTGGGGACGGTTCTTTTCGTTCTCAGATTTCAAGTTTTAG
>JAAYOE010000002.1 GCA_012520455.1 Tissierellia bacterium | reverse complement strand
TGGGGACGGTCCTTTTTGTCCCACTTGATGAGACACTGGGGACGGTCCTTTTTGTCCCATTTGATGACATTACCGACATCCCTTTGTCAATTGATGACACTACCCCCGTCCCCTTGTCATTTTGTCACCCTTGTCATTATTTATCTCCGCGGGGATTGAATATTACCGCAGCTATATAACCAAATATCAGCGCTGCTGCTACTCCCGGAGCCGTTCTTATCACTCCCCCGCTCAAAGCCCCCATAAAACCTTTGTTGGCTGCTTCCTCCATTGCCCCCTTGGCTAATGAATTTCCAAAGCCCAAGAGGGGTACTGTTGCACCGGAATGGCCAACTTCAACCAATTTATCATACAGGCCGAAGAATCCTAAAATACACCCTGTAACAACCATCATTACAAGCAGGTAAGCATTGTTTTTCTTAAAGGTATCTATAATAATCTGGCCGATTAAACAAATTAACCCCCCTATTAAAAAACTCATGACATAATTCATGGTGCCTCCTAAGCTTCTATCCCTAAACAGTGGGCTATTCCCGGTATGCTTTCCCCTTGCAGGGTTGCTGTAGGCGAATGAAGGGCTCCGGTAGCCGTAAAAAGAAGTCTTTTTATATCCTTATTTACAAGTTTTTTGTATAAAAAGGAGCCGAATACTATGGCTGAACAGCCGCAGCCGCTTCCTCCCGCATGCACATCCTGCTTTTCAACATCAAAAATAATTGTACCGCAGTCATCATACTTTGATTCAATACTTTTATTTTCTTCGTTGAACATTTTATTCACTATACCTTTACCTATTATGCCCAAGTCTCCCGTTACAACTAAATCATAATCTATACCCGTATCCTGCAGGTGGCGGCTTAAGGAGTCATAGGCAGCCGGTGCCATTGCCGCCCCCATGTTATTTGCGTCCTTGACTCCTAAATCAACAATTTTCCCGAAAGTCACATGTTTAATTCTTGGCCCTTCTCCCTTGTTTGAAAGCCATATGGCAGCTGACCCGGTCACTGTCCACTGGGCTGACATATGACGCTGGCCTCCCATTTCAAGAGGAAGTCTGTACTGTCTTTCTGCACTGCAGAAATGGCTTGATGTAACACAGATTACATTTTCGGCAAATCCCCCGTCAATTAACATTGCCCCTAAGCCCATGGTCAGGGTCATGGTGGAGCAGGCACCATAAACACCTATGTATGGCAATTCCAAAGCTCTGGCAGCAAAGGAAGAAGATGTGATTTGATTGAGGAGGTCTCCCGAAATCAAAAGGTCGATGTCTTCATTTATCAGCTTGTTTTTATTTTTTAAGTTTTCTACAGCAGTTTTCTGCATTTTTAATTCGCATTTTTCCCAAGTATCTTCTCCCCACAAGTCATCTTCCACCACCATATCAAACTTATCCTTCAAAGGTCCCTGGCCTTCCTTTTTGCCGGCTATGGTGTAGGTATCCCTTATTATTACATCATCTTTAATCACAAAAGTTTTTCCTGTCTTTTTCATCCTTCCTCCTCATTTGAAAACCATACTGAGCAACCCTGCTATAAATGAAGAAAAATACCCGAATAAGAGAACAGGTCCGGCTAGTTTAAAAATATTTGCAGCTGTTCCTAAAATGAAGCCCTCTCTCTTAAATTCCATAGCAGGAGAAACTACCGAATTTGCAAATCCCGTTATCGGAACAACCGTTCCGGCTCCTCCGATTTTTCCTAACTTATCATACCAGCCTAAACCCGTCAGCAAGGCACTGATCCCTACCAATACTACCGATGTCATAGGGGACGCTTCCTCATCTGAAATTCCCAGCCATGCAACAAAAGAATCATTGATGATCTCTCCTATCACGCATATGGCCCCACCAAATATAAAGGCCATTATACAGTTTTTTAGCATTTTGTTTTTCGGCGTGAATTCATCAACTACCTTTTTATAGTTGTCTTTATTGTATTTCATTTCTCCTCCACAGGTATATTAATGATACAAAACTATAATAAAATTGCGCTCTCAGGTATTTTCTTCAGGGACTTATTGATGTTGTTGCCGAAATATATGGCAGCCAAACCTGCAATTAATAATATTAATAATAAAATAATCTTTTTTTTCATAATAATCACCTCATGAGTATTATTTGCAAAAATGATTTTTGAATACAAAAAAAAAGCACTAAGAGTGCCTTTTTTATTAAAATTTGCTAATTATTAGCGAAATCTCTTCATTCTTCATTTTCTGAGTTTTCAGCTGTTTCATCATTTAATGACTTTTGTTTTTTCTCAGATATTTTTTTTCTTAAGATTACTTTTGTTCCTACATCCTTTTCGGATAAGACAACCACTTCATCCAT
>JAAYOE010000019.1 GCA_012520455.1 Tissierellia bacterium | reverse complement strand
GTTAAACTTGTTTCAATATTTGTCACCTTGCCGTAGGGAGCTCTTGTAACAGCCGTAACCTGATTAAATCCTACATTGAGCATGAATTTTTTCCAATAGGCCCTCATCATATCCGGAAAAACCTTGTTTTGAATTCCTGCTTCATCAAAGCAGTCTTTAACTGCCTGGACTTCTTCAGAAATTACCCTGTTGTCTGCTTCCCCGAAGTGAATTTCCCCGTCATCGGTGTTTACAACACCCGTATCAGTCCTTACAGCATCAATTCTCATTGCTAATCCGTAAAGAACCTTATTGTGGGGATAAGCTTCCTGAATAAGGTCTCTTGCAGTAACTCCGTTCAAGAATGTTATCAATATGGTGTTTTCCCCCACGAAGCTTCTGACATCTTCGATTGCATCTTTAAGTTGATAGTTTTTTACGGCAAATATTATTAAATCATATTTATCCTTATTATCCCCGTTTGAAGATATATTTGGATAAAATGTATATCCGTTTATTGTGAAGCCTTTTTCCTTCAATTTGTCCTTTCTTGATTCATCCGATATTACGGTAAAATTCGAACCGAATTTGTCATAGAGCAACCTTCCGTATACAATACCGACTGCTCCCATTCCAATTAATGCAATTTTCTTAACTTTCATGTACACCACCTGTGATATTATTTGATTTTAATCTTATTGATTATAATAGAATTGTCCATTGAATGCAACGGGTAAAATTTTAATTACAAAAATAAGAGGAGTACCCCTGCAATGGAAATGAAGGCTCCAAGTATTTCTTTGGGAAGAACTTTTTCTTTAAAAATAACAATGGAGGCAGGGATAATGAGGATAGGCGATATGGATGAAATGGAAGAAACTATGCCTGCTGCCGTGAACTGCAATGCCACTAAGGATAGCACAACCCCCACATAGGGGCCTGTTACGGAGCCGACAAATAATTCCCACATTGCTTTTTTATTTTTGAAAGCATCTTTTATTTCCTGCCACTTGCCCCAATAAGTTATTATTATCGTATAAGCGATGGTAGCAGCTATTATCCTTATTTGGGTTGCCGCCAATGCATTGTAGGTCCCCATTCCAATTTTGCTGAATATTAAACCGGCAGCCTGTCCAATTGCACCCAAACATGCAAAAATAATTCCTTTTACCGGACGGTTGAATCGGACTTTCTTTTCATCGGCTCCCCTGCTGAGTATGACAAGGCTGATGCCCAGCATATTTAATCCCATGCCGGCTAATGCCAAAAGCGATAATCTTTCATTCATTAACAAAAAACCTGCCAAGGCTGTCAAGGGCGGTGATGCCGACATTATGAGCAGGGATATTCTTGACCCTATTTCAACATATGCTTCAAATAAGAACAAATCCCCCAACACAAAGCCAAACAAGCCTGATATCAAAAGCCATATCCAGGCATTGGCTGTTGCATCGGTCGGGAATATGAGTCCTCTTGTTATATATGTGTTTATACTCAGTAAGATAAAAGCAATAAACAATCGTATGTAGCTTACGGATAAGGAACCTATTTTCTTGCCTGCAGCTTCAAAGGCTATTGCATTTATTGTAAAACATATGGCTGTACCTAAGGCAGCCATTTCTCCCGTATGAGTTTTTATGAATTCCGTCATATTCACTTCCTTCTTTCATGATAGTCTAATCCAGAGTGGGCGGTTTTTGTGGACATTCTGTCCAGTGTCCGGAGGGGACGGTTCTCGGTGGTCATTTATGACACTACCCCCGTCCCCTTGTCAGCCTGTTAATTGATTTTATCAGTGCTTCTTCGGTTTTGACTTCAATAAGCACCTTAATATTCGTTGATTGGGCAAACTTTAGGAGTCCTTTGATATCCAGGCCGCCGTCAAACAGAGCCTGGTGGTCGTTGTTTCCTTTGGCATCGTGGAGGTGCATGTGGGCTATGTGTTCAGTGTTTTCCAACAAGTATTTTTGATCCTTAAAGCTGCTCACCGCATCGTGACCCGTATCCCAGGTTAGCTTGATATTAGGGTATTTCAATGCCTGGTCCAAGGTATCTTGTATGTATCTTTTATCGAAGTTAGAACTGTTTTCTATTGCTAAAATTATGTTGTTTTTTTGAGCTTTTATTGAAAGAGCTTTTATTGAATCTATGAAGTTGTCGGTAAATTCTTCCGAATATTGTTCGTATACATATATTTTTCTGTCAGGCATGGTCATTTTTGCCCCTTCTAAGATGTGGAGGTTCAGAAGGTCTACCCCTGCCTCTTTTGCCCAGCCAAGGGTATCTGAAAACAATTCAATGTATCCTTTTCTCACACTATTGTAAAAGGAGCCTAAGTCTGCTCCATCGGGCATGTGCATTGTAAATTTGATATTGGTATCTTTTGTGATTTTCTTAAGCTCTCCGGGAGGCAGATTTTGTATGAAGTTATAGGGTAAATTCATGTTTAATTCAATGAAGCTAAGGTTCAGCTTCATGCATAGTTCGACTAATTGTCTTAACGATGTGTATTCAACCAAGGCCGGCATTCCTAATATCATGGTATCAGCTCCTTTTATTATTTTTTTCATCCTGTCGCCTGATGACACTACCCCCGTCCCCTTGTCATCAGCAGCGAATCTGTTTCATTTTCCGTCAGATGCCTGTATTGTCCTGTTTTCAGGGTTTCATCAAGTTTTAAGGGTCCCATGGATATTCTTTTTAAATAGGTTACTTCGTTATTAACGGCTTCAAACATTCTTTTTACCTGGTGGAATTTTCCCTCTTTAATGGTTACAAGACATATTGATGGATAGCCGGATTCTATGATTTCAAGTTTTGCCGGGAGTGTCTTGTAATTATCCTCTTTTAGGACTACCCCTTCTTCAAAGGCTTTCACATCATCCTCCGTTACTTCCTCAGCAACTTCCACATAATAGGTCTTATCCACATGTTTTTTGGGCGACAATAAATCATGAGCCAACTTACCGTCATTTGTAATGAGGAGGAGGCCTTCCGAATCCTTGTCAAGCCTGCCTACGGGAAAGGGCTTGTAAAACCTTTCTTCATCTTGTAACAAATCTATTACGGTTTTGTCATAATTATCTTCTGTTGCGGAAACTACTCCGCTTGGCTTGTTCATCATCAAGTATATAAAGGGAGTATATTTGACTGTTTCACCATTATATTTAACTATGTCCACATCGGTGTCAATAATTCTCGAGCTGTTTTTTTCGATTGCCCCGTTAACTTCAATAAACCCTTTTTTAGCATCGGTCTTTATTTCTTTTCTCGAACCGAAACCGCTGTTGGACAGCATTTTATCTATTCGAATTTTCATATGTCCTCTCTTTGAAAGAGGGACACACCTCTAAACATAAAAAGTCTCCGGGAAAGACATTTAGAGGAATGCCCCATGTTATATGTAACTCATTGTATCGGTGAGAAGTCAGCCGATTTTTTACTTTCACTTATGATATACCATTTGATGGACTCATGTCAATCATGAAAATGATGTTGAATAAATTATAAGATGACAAGGTGGTGCCGGCACCACCTTGCCATCTTATATGAATTTTATCTTTAATTAAGAATATCTATTTATTTCCCATGAGCAGCATTTGTGCCTGCAATACGTCCGAATGTAAATATATCAGCTATTGCATTTCCGCCTAATCTGTTACCTGCATGAATACCGCCTGTAACTTCTCCGGCAGCCCATAAGCCCGGAATAATATTCCCGTTTGTATCGATAACATGAGTTTCGGTATCTATTACAACACCACCCATTGTATGATGTAATGAAGATTTTCTTGGGCTTATGCAGATTCCTACACCTTCAGTTGCATCAATATAATCTATATCGATAGCACCGGCCAATACTTCTTTTCCGAATTCATCATCTTTTTGGTTTGCAACATAGCTGTTGTATTTTTCTATAGTTGCACGTAATTGTTCTTCAGTAAATGCCGGTGCAACGCCTGCAGCTTTTGTTTTAGTAGCTTCAGCTAATTCTGCAAGGGTTTCCCCGTACCAAATATGTCCGCCTTCAACCATGCCGGCTACTCTTTCATTATAGTCTGTCCCTTTGAGAAGTTGGTTAGGATTGCCAACATCCCCTCTGCCTGCATAGATAATATAGAAAATACCATCTTCAAGTGCTAATGATGCTTTTGCAAGAACATCTCTTTCTGCATATTCATTGACAAAGCGGTTGCCGTTTCCGTCAATCCAAATTTGTTCTGCAGCATCTGCCCAAATACCATCAGTCATAGTACCTTTAACAGGCGATGATGAAGGCATCATTTGAGCTACTTCCATACCGGTTACATCAGCACCTATTGCTTGTGCCATTATAATACCGTCACCCTCGTTGGTTCCCATGTTTGTTGACAAGGTTCTGTCTGATAAGTCGTCACCCCAGTATTGGTCATATTCCTTAACCATTTTAGGGTTAGCACAATATCCTCCGGTTGCCAATACAACACCGTTTTTTGTATTTATGGTTATTTGTGTCCCGTCTGTCTGCTCTGCCTTAGCGCCTACAACCTTGCCTGAACTGTCTACCAATAATTCGGTGCCTCTTGTCTCTGTATAAATAGTTACGCCCTTCTCTTTTGCAACTTTTTCTAAATGTGGTATACGTTCAGCTCCTGACATAAAGCTGTGAGTTCTTGGCCACATGGCACCAAGTACAGTACCTGTTCCCGGGGCTCCCCCATAATTAGCTTCGGCACCGTAGGAAGCATTAAGTCCTATCTCACCCATCCATTTAAATGTGTCAAGTGAACTTGACGCAAGGGTTCTCGCTAATTGTAAATTCGGAGCAATCCATTTTCCGTTAGCTAATTGACGCAATCCTCCGGTATAAATATGCCACATATGCAATGCGACAGAGTCAAAGCCCGGCATGTCAACTCCGGCTTCTTTTCCTTTATTTGCAGAATAGAAAGCATTAATGTCGGCTTTTAATTCTGTTAATACTTCTTCCCATTCAGGATAAATATCAAATTTCAAACTTTCATCAGCCGGATCTAATGCTAAGTATTCGTCTAATGTTGCTTTTTGTGCTTTGCTCAAAATCATAACGCTTTGTGCTTCGGTATCAACGGCATTGTAAGCAGCTCCTGCCATCATTGTGTTTCCGCCTAAAACTGAACCTTTTTCTATAAGTATTACATTAGCTCCTTCTTCAGCTGCTCTTATAGCCGCGGTAAGTCCTGCACCTCCGCCGCCCATAACCAAGACATCAGTATTCCAAGTTTGAGGCTCTTTTGGTGTAACAGGAACTTTATTTGATTTTAATAAATCAACATCTAAGCCTGCAGCTTTTGCTGCATTTGTAACTGCTCCGATAATTCCAAAGCTTGATAATGTAGCTCCTGTAACTGCATCTACAGATAAACTTTGGTGCTCAATTATTTGATTTGGAATGCGTTCAAATGCAACTGCCGTAACATTTTTAGTTTCATTGTTTTCTGTAAATTCTATAGCAATTATTTCGCTGTCTTTTACAGTAATTTTAGCAGTTATTGGACCTTGCATACCATTAGAAGTACCTTCAAAGACGCCGTTAATAAGTGTGTCTTCTTTTGATGGTTCTTCATTTGCAGGAGGAGTCTCTGCTTGCTGAGCACATCCAACAATTGAAAAAATCAGGCTGCAACATAAAAACATTGCAATTATTTTTTTCATTTTCATAAATCTACATCCTTTCTTTATTTTCTTTAAAAGAGTGATTAAATTATAACATACTTTTTTGTTAAAGCAGTTAAGGAGTTATTAAAAATTAATTTGAAATTATAGGTATAGTCGGTGATTAATTATGAAATGTTAATTCATTGGTATTCGCATTATTGAA
Organism: Tissierellia bacterium; assembly: GCA_012520455.1. GTDB lineage: Bacteria > Bacillota > Clostridia > Tissierellales > Sedimentibacteraceae > Sedimentibacter. Next base: position 11,400 of record JAAYOE010000019.1, on the reverse strand, counting down.
AATCCTTTGAAATTCGTTAAACAAGTATCAAGATAAATTAAGAAATCTTAACCGGTGGGATAAAGAAAATTAATAGTGTCTTAATCATCAAAATAATATCCCTTGCCCCAATCCATCTTTAAATAACGCGGAGCTTCCGGGTCAGGCTCGATTTTATTGCGTATATTGTGTATATGAACTATTACGGTGCGGGTATCACCGTAACTCTTTTCACCCCAGATTCTTAAGTATAGTTCTTTAGGCGAAAAATGTCTGCCGGGGTTTTGCATTAAGAATGAAAGAATTCTAAATTCTGTATTGGATAGCTTTATTTCTTCATCATCTTTTATTATAATATGCCTGTTTGCATCTAATATGAATCCTTCACATTTCAGCTCATTTTGTGTTGGGGGGATTTTATTGTGGTAACGTCTTAAATTGGCTTGAATACGCGCTTCAAGAACTTTGTTGTCAAAAGGCTTAACAAGAAAATCATCACCTCCAAGCTCCAGTGCGTGAACTATTGTATCGCTGCTATCAAGACAGGATATAAAAATTATAGGACAATCATGCCATTTTCTCAGACGCTCACATAGTTCAATCCCATCTACATCCGGCAAGAGTACATCCAGCAATATAACATCATAATTATCTCTTGCCTTAGCAAAAGCTTCTCCTCCTGTTTTTGCCCATACAACCTCATATGTTTCTGATTGATCTAAATAGTATAGAATTATTTTTGCTACTAAGGGGTCATCCTCAATTAATAGAACCCGTGTCAAAAATATCACCTCTTTAAGTAGTAATGCAGTCTTCAGATACAATAATTTAATAATATATTAAATGGATTTTAATTGCAAACATTCATTTTACATATCACTTGATATGGATTATAATAAAATTATAACATATAACAAGTAACAGGTGAAGAATGAAGAATGAATATGTAAGACCCTTAGTGGTCTTTTTAACGGTATTGGCAATAACCTTTTTTACTTTTATAACTATCAATAACAGTTTTAGCACATATGAAAGCGGACAAATCTTCGAGCCAACCGATAAAATATATTCTTTGGTTGGCTACAGAAAAAATTCAACTACTGAAAAATACTATTTTGATATAGTAGCGGAAGATATGAATCAACAATTGGTGCTCTTATATGGATTCATACCGGATGGTATTACAGTTAACGGAAATGTTATTGTTCAACCTGCAGGATTTAACTCATCACAGTTTTCCAGTGTGCTAGTTGACAGAGAATGGTTTAATATACAAACTAATTCTGTGACCTTAGAATTTAACGGCAAAAATAATCCTTATAATCAACCGGTTTATCTATCAAGTGTTGAGGGTGCCTCTAAATGGCTTTCTGCCTATTATATGATATTTGCATTTAATATCGGAATTGTTTTTATTATGTCCTTATATGGATTATCTTTATATTTGAACAAACCCGGTGAAGATTACTTATTTTGGTTTTCTCTTTATACCGGTGCTCTGACAATTTGGAGTTTAAGTTCATTCCTTATGAATACTAAATGGCACTTTATCAGTTATTTGGCATCACATGCTTATGGATGGAGCATATTGCTGGATATAATCATATGCTTTAAAATATTTAAAACAAAACTTCCGGGAAAATTTGGCAAATTACTGAGCCGTGGCGGTATCATAACTATACTGCTTGTTTGGTCATTGTTGGAAAGGTTTATGACCAGCAATTTCAGAGATTATTATTATCTATACTTTATTTCTGTCGGAGCTCTCATATATGCATGTGCCAAACACAAAAAAGGTGCCTGGATGCTCCTGGTGGGACAGACCATCAGCCTTGGAATGAGATTGGTAGTTGCATTTTCTCCTCTTAATACCATGCCGGTAAGCTACTTGCTGAGAGTAATGAGATATGCCAAATTATTTAATACCCCATTTGCAATTTGCTGTCTATTATTAATCAATCGGCTTTTCGCAGAAAAGTTTTCAGAGTCTGAGGCTTTAGCTGCACAATTAGAGCAATCAAATCAAATTTTAGAGATTAAGGTGTCAGAAAGAACAAAGGAATTAAAGGATAAGCAAAAACAACGAAATACTTTTATGATGAATATATTTCACGATTTAAGGACTCCACTTTTTGTTTTAAACGGGTGTGTTGAGAGAGTCAGCTCAGTTCCCGAAAGAATAAGACAGGAACTCCCTGTAATCAAAGATAGATTGGACTTTGTGCAGCACTTGGCGGAAGACTTATTTTTAATGGCTAAGTTGGAGGATAGGCAGGTAATTCTTGAAACGGAACGTGTTCCGATAGGAGAACTTTTGGATAGGGTAATAAAGGCATGTTTTCTTGTAAGTGAAAAAAAGGATGTATTATTGGAATATAACAAGTATAATGACTCTATAACATGGGGTGACGAATACCGTTTGGAACAAGCATTTCAAAATCTTATTATAAATGCTATTTATTATACTAAGCCTAAGGGAAAAGTGTATGTAGATTTGAAGTCCTCTGATAATATGGCTTATATAACAATAGTTGATACCGGTGTAGGTATATCTCCGGAGGATTTAGATAAAATATTTGATCGATATTATAGAGTTAGCGGTACTGAAAAACATCAATCCAGCGGACTTGGATTATCCATCGCCCATGAAATTATAAAACAACATCAAGGAAGTATCACTGTAAAAAGCGAACTTGGGAAGGGTACTGTTTTCACGGTAAAACTGCCTGTAATACCTTAGTTTTTTTTATTAATGCCCCCTTCGGACATAATAAATTGGGCATTTTGATAGAATATAGGTGGAGGTAAAGATGGAAACTAATAAATTGCACTGTGCTATTCAGATACGATTAGCCAAAGAAGAAATATTCTTCGGTCCCGGGGTCATGACTCTCCTTGAACTGACCGATGAGCACAAATCCCTAAGGGCAGCGGCAATATCAATGAATTTGTCTTATACAAAAGCTAATAAGATGATAAAAGGCACTGAGGCCGCCTTGGGATTCAAATTATTGAACAGGAGAATCGGAGGAGTCGGGGGAGGAGGTTCTGATCTGACCCAAGGATGCATTGAATTTATGAATGCTTACAAGGAGTTTGAAAAGGAAATTACAGATTTCTCTTCAAAAGTCTTTGAAAAAAAATTCAGCAAATACATAAGATGACAAGGGGATGACAAGGGGACGGGGGTAGTGTCATAAAATGACCACCAAAAACCGTCCCCTCCGGGTATCCCTTTTGGGCACGTTTTGTCATCCTGAGCGCATGCGAAGGATCTCATGAGATTCTTCGGGCTGAAGCCCTCAAAGTGACACTTCTCGTTTTAGTTTAATTACCGGGTTTTCAGATAGGCCGGATTATATTCATGTTCTTATATCAATAAATAAAAATCTTTGATTTTTAAATATAGAGGATTTTGGCTTTTTTTCTTATTCCAGGTTTCCTTGTTTATATTAAAATACAGGATAGAATTTTCGTTTCTCTTATTGTTTTTAAAAACTATCAGATATCCGTTAATCTCTTCAATGACATTGACTAATTTGCACTCAATGGTATTGATTCCCGGCTCATTTACAATTTCAAAATTCTCGGAAGGTATGCCTGCATATTTGCAATTTATAGGAATGCCTTCGGTTTCTAAAACCAGGCCCCAATCTTTGCAAAGGATTCTGTTGTCTGATAGAATTTCACAGGGAGAAATATTTTTGCAGCCGATCATTTTTGCTTCCGATAATGATTTTGGATGTTCAAATATTTCTTTTGTTTTTCCGAAGCCTGTAATGGTCCCGTTTTCTATCAGGGCAAGGTTTTCGCTGATCCTGTATACTTCTTCCTTGCTGTGGGTCACTATGATTACTTCTCCCTTATACAGGTTTAGCATATCCAAAAATTCAGTGTGAAGCTCGCTTTTCAGCTTGCTGTCCAAGGCGGAAAAGGGTTCATCAAGGAGCAAGACATCCGGCTCATATGCTATTATTCGTGCTAAGGCAACCCTTTGCTGCTGGCCGCCGGACAGCTGGGCCGGATATTTATGGCCCATATCTTCCAGGCGAAACAAGCTTAACAGTTCTTTCACTCTTTTTTTCTTTTCTTTTTTTGCCAGCTTTAATCCCACACCGATATTTTCTTCCGCTGTCATATTTGGAAACAAGGCATAGTTTTGAAACATATATCCTATGTTCCTGCTTTGAGGTTTGATATTGATATTGTTTTCGGAATCAAAAAGGACCCTGCCCTTAAGGACAATTTTGCCCTCATCAGGTGTTTCGACTCCCGCGATACATTTTAATGTGAGGCTTTTGCCGCTACCCGATGCACCTAATATCCCAAGGTATTCCCCTTTGGTTTCTAAACTAACATCAAGGCTGAAGTCTTTATATCTTTTCTTGATTTTTACTTCTAAACTCATTTTGATGCATCCTTATCGGTATACTTGCTTCCCTTAATTGTAAAGTAATTCATCAAAGAAAGAACTATAAATGAAATAAACACTACGACTGCAACATAGCCATAGGAAGCTTCCATGTTTCCTGCTGCAACTTCGGCATAAACAGCAAGGGGTAAGGTCCTGGTTTTGTTGGCAATGTTTCCGGCTACCATGGCAGTAGCTCCAAATTCGCCCAAAGCTCTTGCAAATGCCAGCACACCTCCGGAGGCTATTCCGGGTAGGGCAAGGGGCATCATGACCCTCCAAAATATTTTTCTTTCTGACATCCCCAAGGTCCGGCCTGCCATGATTAAGTTTTTATCAACCTGCTCTAAGGCTCCTCTTGCAGACCGGTACATGAGAGGAAATGAAATTATGACGGCTGCTAAAACTGTGGCAGTCCATGAAAACACTATTTTAACGCCTAAAAATTCCAGCAGAAATCTCCCCACCGGCCTCTTTACCCCAAATACCAGCAAAATGAAAAAGCCGACAACGGTTGGAGGAAGCACCAAGGGCAGGGTCAGGATACCGTCTATAAATATCCTTACCTTATCCGATTTCATTCCTGCAACCAATTTTGCCGCATATATGCCTAAAAAGAATGTAATTACCATGGATACTGATGCCGTTTTAAGGGATATAAGGATGGGGGACCAATTCATCTTAACCTCCTAATTAGCCGAAAAACCATATTTTTCAAATATTGCCAGTGCTTCCTGGCTCATGAGAAAATCGACAAAGGTTTGTGCTGCTTTCAATTTAGTGGTTCCTTTAACTATGCCGAGGGGATAAATTACCTTTGAAACGGACCCTTCAGGGGCTTCCGCCGCTACTTTTACATTTGTGTTGGAAGCGGCATCCGTTGCATAAACCACCCCCGCATCGGCGCTTTCCTCCGCAACCCAGCTTAAAACTTCGGTTACATTGGTCCCTAAGCTTGCCTTAGCTTCAACATCCGCCCATATACCTAAGTTTTCAAATACTTCCTTGGCATACTGGCCTGCAGGCACGCTTTCGGGGTCGCCTACAGCTATGGTTTCAGCTTTTAAAATATCTTCAAAGGAAGAAATGTCCGCTGTGCTGTCCTTTGGAAGAATCAGGACAATTCTATTTTCCAAGAGTTCCACTATAGAGCCCTCTTTAATTAAACCTTTTTCGTCTATAGCCTTCATTTGTTTCAAGGCTGCCGACATAAAGACATCCACGTCCGCCCCCTCTTCAATCTGTGCCTGAAGTTTCCCCGAGCTGTCATATGTAGCGTCAACTTTTATGTTCGGATACTCTCTTTCAAACAGGGGAATTAATTCATTGTCAAAAGTGTTTTTTAAGCTTGCTGCGGCTGCCAAGAGTATTGTAGCCCGGGGTTGCGGCTCTTCAACCGGTTGCTGGTCTTCAGGCGTTTCCTGTCCTGCCGGTGGTGTCTGTGAAGTGCTGCATCCCATCAAACCGATAACGAGACACAGTATTAAAATCACACTAATAATTCTCTTTATTCCCATTTTCTACTCCAATACATTAATTGATAAGCCCCTTTTGTCAGCCTGAGTACGAGCGAAGGGGCATTCATAGTATTATGAAGACTTTCCGAATCCGCAGTTGGGATAGGTGCAGATATCGCAGTTCAAACACAGGCCTCCCTGGCCTAACCTGTCTATATCGGACTTTTCTATTAAATCGTCCGCCATGATTCGAGGAAGAATCAAATCGAAGATGGTTCTTTTGGCATACATTACGCAGCCGGGCAGGCCTATGACAGGTATTTTCCTGCCTTCTTTGTCGTAATAGGACACTAAAAGCATTGCACCCGGTAAGACGGGAGCACCATAGCTTATGATTTCCGCACCCGTATCTTTTATAGCGCCGGGTGTATTATCATCAGGGTCAACGCTCATTCCTCCGGTACAGACAACAATATCGGCTCCCTGCTCTATGAATGACAAAACTGCCTCGGTTATGCCTTTTCTGCTGTCGTCCACGATTTTCTGGCCTAATATTTCAGCATCAAATTCACTGAATTTTTCTATTATGACAGGTCCGAAGGTATCTTTGATTCTGCCGCTGAAGACTTCGCTTCCCGTAGTCACAATACCGACTCTTTTATGTTTAAAGGGCATGATTTCCATAAGAGGTTTGCCGCCCCCTATCTCCCTGGCCTTTTTCATTTTTTCTTCTTCAATTATCAGAGGGATTACTCTTGTTCCCGCTAACTTGTCCCCCCGCTTCACGGCAGTATTTCCATGCCTTGTTGCAATCATCATTTCACCTAAGCTGTTTATTTTATTCAGCCTTTCGACATCTAACTTGAACAAGCCGTCGGCATCAGCTATTATTTCTATTTTCCCTTCCGATACTTCCGTAGGCTTCATGTGATTATTTGCACATATTTTGTATAGTATTTCCGCCGCTTCATTTTCGTGAAGCATGCCTTCTTCTTTTTCCAAAATATATATGTGTTCCTTGCCTAGGGACAAGAGCTTGGGGATATCTTCCTCCCTTATAATATGGCCTTTTTTAAACAATACCCCTTTTCTTTCATCCTTAATAATCTGTGTAATATCATGGCTTAACACATGCCCTGCTGCATCGACGGTCTTAATCAGTTTCATGGCCTTCTCCTTCTAAATTAATTATAGAATTATATAATTCCATAGCTTGTCTTTTTCTATGCTTTACAGCTTTTAATGCTTCAGGATCATCCTTATAAATTTCTTCTTTTTTTGTGAATCTTTCTTCACAAGATACGATTTTGTCGCCCATTACCATTTTATCTGCTAAATACACAATCTCTTTTTCAGTAATTTGCTTCGAAACTTCATTCAGTTGCATATGCTCCTTAACTATTTCCGAAACCGCCGTATAACCCATATCCTTAAGCCATCCGGCACCCGTTTGGGCATGGCGGGGACTTCCCTTGGCTATGTCATGAAGCAAACATGAAGCCATTATTAATTTATTGTTTAATTTAATTCCCCTTTTATATAATCTCCCGCTCAGATTCAGGGCAGCCATAAGGACCTTGTCGCTGTGGGCCTTCACTTCCTCCGGCATTTGGAAATAGTCCTGTATCTTCCTGCAAAGGCTTAATGGAGGGATTGATTTGTTTTCATTGAATTCTATTATTTTAAAGTAGTCCTCCGGTGTATCGGCATCCATGATTATTCCGGGGTCTACAAAGGAAAGGTTTTTAAAATCATTGCCCATCCGGGCTATTGCCCCTTGCAGGCCCTTAGTCCCGTCATGCTTTAATATGGCATCGGAGGCCTTAATTCTAAAGAGCAGGGGATGGCCGTTTTTCCCTTCAAAGGAGGGCTGGATGAGATTAATATTTTGATTGTTCATTCCTTCAACCATCTTCTTTAAGGTGAACTGTTGAACAAAGGGGCTGTCAGCCGGGCTTATGAAGACAAGGTCAGCATCTTTGGCCTCATTTAAGCCGATACAAACGGAATCAAACATATGGGTATTTTCGTAATCAGGGTTTTTTACGAATTTAACCTTGTATCTTGATAATTTCTTTTCTATTTCATCGCCCCGAAATCCGGTAACCACTATGATTTCATTTATTCCGAACCGAATGAAATTATTTATGGTCTTTTCAATAATGGTAGACTCCCCTAATTCCAAGAGAGGCTTGAATTCTTTCATCCTGGAAGACAGGCCGCCGGCAACGATCAGGGCTTTAATGTTTTTAATGTCCATTTTTCCCTCTTAAAATATTAAATACACTATTTATTCTTCTTTACAGATTAATAAGGATGTCAACTACCTTCACCCTATTAAATAACAGGTTCAACAAAAATCTCGATTATTCCCCCGCATACCATTCCATCGTCTTCAGCTTCCTGGCCTGTCATATCAACCTTGACCAGTCTGCATTCCCTATTGTCAAGGCAGGACAAGGCCGTCTGCCTGATATCTGCTTCCACGCAGCCTCCCCCGATTGTTCCCTTCATTGTTCCGTCCTTGGAAACTATCATTTTTGTTCCCACATCTCTGGGGGATGACCCCTTCCTGGAAACGATAGTAACCAGGGCCTTGGGAATATCATTTTCTTCATTAAGGATATAATTTATAAGCTCATTGCTGTAAGCACCAAAACCTGCCTTTTTATTTTTGACTTCAATGATTTCGGCCATAATGGAAACCGCTATTTCTGCCGGTGTTTCTGCCCCTATCTTCAAACCTATGGGTGTGTATACCTTATCTAACTTTTCTCTGGGGATTCCCTTCTCCTCCAATGAATCCAATACTTTTTTAACTCTTAACCTGCTGCCTATCATACCGATGTAGGCGTTTTCCTTATGTATGATCTTTTCAAGGCATTCCTGGTCATACCTGTGACCCCGGGTAACTATTACAAAGAAGGTTCCTGAATCACCTTTAATACCGTCAAGGGCTTGTTCGAAAGGCTGGCAAATCACCTCATCGGCACCGGCTGCCAAGGCATTGTTTGTAAAGGTTAATCTGTCGTCTATTACCGTAACCGGCAAATCAAGCAGCTTGCACATTTTAATCACGGCCATGGATATATGGCCGGCACCACATACTATTAGCTTGTAACTCTGCCTTAAAAATTCAAAATACACTTTTTTATCGTTTATTGTTAAAGCCTGGCTTTTTTTGTTTTCAGGTGTGTATTTGATTATTTCATCCCAATCGTTTTCATTGCCGCCCTTATACAGGATTTCTCCATCCGACAAAATCACCTTTGAGCCGGTGTTTTCACCTGAAATAATTGTGATAACAAGGTTTTCTTTATTTTTATCAATTTGTTTGAGCAAATTATAAAAGTCCATATTCTCCTCCCTTGATTAATTATTGACCTTTTAAATCCTATCATATATGTATTTCTTCATTGTCTATTTTACTAATATCTCCGTCATATTTGAGCCTAATGATGCTTCCGTACTTTAGCTGATACAAAAAACTGTCCTTTATGCTCATTCCTGTTAATCCGGATATGATGAGTCTATTAACCCCCGCATGGGCAACTATAATTATATTGCCTTCGGAATTATCCATAATATCTTTTAGTTGCCTGAGGGCCCTGTCCCTGCACATGGACATGCTTTCCCCGCCTTCGACAACATAATTCTCAAAATCTTTTCCCCTTTCCTCATACTCTAAGGGGTATTTTTCCTTTATTTCGGCAAATGTCATTCCATCCCACTTGCCCATATTTATTTCGGAAAAATCATTTTTAATTTCTATTCTAATTTTGTTATCGGCTATTATCTCCGCAGTTTTTCTTGCTCTTTTCAGGGGGCTGGAATATATTGCCTCAATTCCCTTATCAGAAAAATAACTTTTAAGCTTAAGAGCATGACTTATGCCTTTCAGGCTTAAAGGTATGTCCCTTATCCCCAGGCATATATGGTCAGAAGGTAATTCAGGCTCACAATGCCGCACTAAATATACCGTAATCTCTTTCATATTTCACCCCGCTATATTTTAAAAAGTGCAACGACTATATAAATAAAAAGGGATTAACCCTTCTTATAATATAGCTTAAAACTTATGAAATTTCAATATGTTTTTTAAATAAAAGCCCTTATTTCTCGTACCTTATCTTTGCTCCCAAATTATTTAGCTTTTCGACTATGTTTGAATATCCCCTCTTAATGTGATAGACTTCCGTAATTTCCGTTTCTCCGTCGGCTATCAATCCTGCTATGATAAGGGCTGCTCCCGCCCTTAAATCAGTAGCTTTTACCTTGGCACCGCTTAAAGGGCTCCTGCCCTTTAAAACTGCGCTGCTTCCTTCCACCTTGACATCCAGCCCCATTTTTGACAATTCATTTACATGCATAAAACGGTTTTCAAAAATTGTTTCGTTTATAATGCTTGTACCTTCCGCCCTGGATAAGAAGGCCATGAACTGGGCCTGCATATCGGTAGGAAAGCCGGGATAGGGGAGTGTTTTTATATCTAAGGCTTTTACGTCATCCCCTCCTATTACCCTTATTTTATCGTCAAATTCTTCAACTGTGGCTCCCGATTCTCTGAGTTTGGCAATAACAGGCTGCAAATGGCTGGGCACCACATTTTCAATCATCACATCTCCGCCGGTGGCCGCTGCAACCACCATATATGTACCTGCTTCTATTCTGTCGGGAATTACGGTATGCTCTGTTTGATGGAGCTCATGGACACCCTTGATACGGATTGTCTTGGTTCCTGCTCCTATGATATTGCCTCCCATGGAATTGATGAAGTTGGCCAAATCAACTATTTCCGGTTCTTCTGCGGCGTTTTCAATAATTGTTTCCCCTTCTGCAAGGGTTGCAGCCATTATTAAGTTTTCAGTTGCTCCCACGCTGGGGAAGTCAAGATATATGTTTCTTCCTGTCAGTTTTTCTGCTGTGGCGTGAACATAGCCGCTTTCGGATTTTACATCAGAGCCTAAATATTTAAACCCCTTTAAATGCAAATCAATAGGTCTTGCCCCTATTGCACACCCTCCGGGCATATATACCTTTGCCTTGTGACACCTTGTCAAGAGAGGACCCATTACCAAAAATGATGCTCTCATCTTGCTTATGAGGTCGTAGGGAGCTTCACAGGTTTTTATATTTTCAGCCCTTACCTTTAGTGAACCGTCTCCTAATTTCTCAACCCTTGCCCCTAATTCCTCCAAAAGCCTGCACATAATCCTCACATCCTGCAAATCCGGAATGTCGTGAATAATGCATTCTTCTTTGCATAAAAGTGTTGCTGCCAATATGGGCAGAATAGAATTTTTTGAGCCGTCAACCCTTATCCTTCCCCTAAGGCCGGTGCTCTTTTTTACTATGATTCTCTCCATGATTCTCCTTAAATGTTAATGAGGGGAATACATTTTTGTACCCCAATCGCATAGAGACACACCCCTGAGGAATGTCTCCATTTTATGTATTTTTTGTTATATTGCCTTTTAAACTCAATACATAATAACATTTTTCGACAATATATGCAATTGTAAATTTTGGGGACGGTTCTTTTCGTTCTCGAGT
>JAAYOE010000018.1 GCA_012520455.1 Tissierellia bacterium | reverse complement strand
TTCTTTGAACCCCGTTAATTTCTCCAAATACCAATCACCTGCTTGTGTCCGCTGCCTGCATGAATTTGACAAAAATCCCAGCATGCCTGCTGCCCCTAAGGATATCAAGCCTTTTGCCACATTTCCGGATAAGCTTAATGAGTATATAAAAGCCCCGCATACTGCTCCCCCAAATATCAAGGCAAAAAACAAAAGCTTAAATCCTTCCCCCTTTTTCATTCCCTTACCGTTTGTTAAAATATGCATTAAGAAATAAAATGCTGCCATAATAAGAGCAGACAATAATATGCTTTTAAATATGAGCTCTGCTTCACTAACAGTGCCTAATTCATCCATTACTATATAGGAAAAAGGTAATGTGCTTATTACTCCCGCCAAGAGAAGGAGTATGCGGCACAAGGTATTTGTTCTTTTGAAGATGCGGGTTTCCTCGGAATCTTCAAAACTTGATTTAATTTGCTTTTTTACTCTTTCCCCCACTTGGTAAAACCTGTTTTCCAGCTGGTCGGTCCTTACCCTAATTCCGTCCCCCATGTAAAACATTCCCTCAAACATTTCCTTTTCATAGTCTAAGCTGTCATCCGGAATATCTTTTAGTTTTGTAAGGGTAAAAACCTTCTTTGTACCGAAGATCTTTTTTACTTCTTTTTCAGCGATTGACAAGTACCCTTTGTCAGCCCAATAAATTATCAGGGATGTTATATCGAAATAATCTACCCTGCCGTCTATCAGGTAACCTGCATCTGCGCTGGTCAGCCCTTGAGGGGGGTAAAACTCAACCGTTGGAAATATTTGTTTTTTTCGCCCCATGGACATCCACAGGCCTGTGCCTGCAGCAGCACAGGCTATTGATATTAACCACCCGTATGGCATTGCATCGCTCTTGATTCTTTCAGCCTGTGAAAAATATCCTTCCGGAAGGGGCATGGCAATTGTAAGGGAATCATTGGGCTTGAGAGGAACCATCAAGGAGCCCTTTATGGTATTTCCGTCAATATACCAGTCCACCCCGTCATGCTTTGTGCTTCCCTTTTGGCCATGGGTGAAATATAGCCTGTCAGCTTTAAAAGCTTTTGGCATGTTTATTTTGAAAGTGATGTTTTCAATTGTGCAGTCCCAGTCATTCCCTATCAAATTCCAGTAAAGTTCGTCTCTGTCATTTAGAAAATCATCCCCTAAGGTATACACATAGCCGATTGTGTATTTTTCCGTCATGGCTGCATACCTGTCGGGGTCTCCTGTTTTTATTTCGATATTATTTGCAATTTTCTCGGTAGAGAACTTGTGTTCAAATACATATATATCAGAAATCAAAGCAGGCTTTCCCCTGTTTGTTTTCAGGGGCAGGCTTCTGATGATGCCGTGTCTTTGCTCGGTAAAGGTGACACTTATCGTCTCAATAACGGCATAGCTGTTATCCTCATAGACCGTCATGTCTATATCGTATGAGGTAATACTGAAGGTTTCAGCCCCATAAGCCCTCTCTGTCAATGTAGTCAACATAAGGATGCATGAAAAAATCCAAAGCATCATATTCCTTTTCATTGACCCTACCTCTAATTAAACCTAATTTCTACATTTTGACGCTCATATTCTTCAGCCATGAAATAGGGATACCTGCCAAAGCCGAAAACTTGAGCTAACAAGTTTGAAGGGAATATTTCCACCTTGTTGTTCATAACCTTGACAACCCCGTTATAGTATTTACG
>JAAYOE010000161.1 GCA_012520455.1 Tissierellia bacterium | reverse complement strand
TAATACTATAAATCATTGGAAAGTCCGCCTGAATAAATATTTTTTCAGGCGGTTTTTTTTAGGTATGGGACATATCTCCGGAAAGATAAAATATGGTTGCAATTGTTAACAAAACAGATATAATATCATAACTTAATTAAAAAAGGAGTTTTTTATGCGAATTATTATAGATGGAGATGCATGCCCTCAAAAAGTAAGAGAAATATGCGAAAAAGCAGCTAAGGATTTTGGAGTAGGCTTGATAATTGTTTCGGATATCGACCATTATATAAAAAGCGACTTTGATGTTATAGTTGTGGAACAGGGAAGGGAGTCCGTCGATTATAAAATAGTACAAATATTTAAGAAGGGGGATATCTTAATAACTCAGGATTACGGACTTGCAAGCCTTCTTCTGGATAAAGCATCGGCAATCATTCATACGGCAGGTTTTTTTATCAACAAGAACAATATTGACACCCTCCTTCAATCCAGGTATATAAGCGAAAAAATAAGGAAACAGGGCGGGAAAACAAAGGGACCGTCCAAAAGAAGAAAGGAACAGGATGAAAATTTCAAAAAATGCCTCTATAAGGTTTTAAGAGAGTACATGTTGAAAAATAAAGACAGGACTTAGGTCTCCTGTCTTTCAAATTTAGGACATTCCCCTATACCTCTAAGCTTCCTAACACATCATCCACGATTCTGTCAGACGAAGATTTATTGTACATTTTTTTCATGTTTTTCCGCATGGCGGACAATAGCTCGGGGTTATTTATTAAATCAACGGTGCTGTTTATGATTTGATAGGAGTTATAGGCTATTATAGCAGCCCCTTTTTTTTCAAAATACAAGGCATTTTCCTTTTCCTGGCCGGGTACCGGCTTGATTATTATGAGGGGCAGCTGGACGGACAAGGCTTCCGTCAGGGTAATCCCACCCGGCTTGGTAATCATGCAGCAGGCAATCTTGTAAAGTTCATGGATATCCTCAACAAAGCCGAATACCCTTAAATTCCGAAGTCCTAAGGATTCCAATTTCTGCTTCAAAAAAATATTGTTTCCGCAAACTACCGCAACCTGTATATTTTTATGTTTGCATAATCCCGTACAAACCTTTTTTATATCCCTGAATACGCCGAATGCTCCTGAATTTATAAGGACTATCCTTTTTCCCCTCTTAAAATTATATTTGGCATGGAGCTTTGATATATTCTCTATTTCCTCAAAGGCTTCTCTTATAGGTATACCCGATACGACGATTTTTTCCGGCGGGATATTCATCTTTTTAAATTCTTCCTGGAGTTCATGAGTAGCAATGTAAAACTTGTCAATTTCTTTGCTGATCCAAAGTTTATGGGCATAATAGTCGGTTACTACATTAAATACCGGTATATTCTTGCCTTGGTCATTCTTCAGCTTCAAGGATGCCAATATGGGGAAAGTGTTTATAATAACATCCGGTTTAAATACTTCAGTAATACTCCTTAATTTTCTATATCCGAAATTCCTGTATAATTCAACCACAGGCTTATCCGTAAGCTTTTCCGACCCGAAATAAAGCCTTGAATAAGCCTTGCCGAAATCATAGCTTTTAATATATGCCTTTTTTATGGCTTCGGTTATTTTTGGATGTGTTTCCGTGAATAAATCTACAACCACAACATTGTTATAACCCTTTTTAATGAAGGCGTTTTTTATTGCGGTAGCAACCATCTTGTGACCGTTTCCAAAGGGGGCGGTGGTTATCAATATATTTTTATCCATTGTGCCTCCGGAATTATTATATTTGTTCTGTTTGTCATTCCTTCCTAATATTATAGTATAAAACTTTGGTAAAGGAAAGAGACCAGAATGTAATATTTAGGAGGAAAAATGTACAAGGAATTTTTTGAATCCTTCATCTTGGTCTTTGTTGCCGAAATGGGCGATAAGACCCAGTTGATGCTCATGACCTTAGCAGCTAAATATTCGGTAATCCAAGTACTTTCCGGGATACTTGCAGGTGTTTTATTAAATCATGGCCTTGCAGTTTATGTGGGATCTTTCATATCTGACATGACGAATGAATACCTTCTTCAGCTCCTTGCAGGTCTTATTTTTATAGTATTCGGAATTATAACCCTCGTATTTGAAAACGGGGATGAAAATCAAAGGGAGTACGGCTTGAGTCCCGTCATTACCACAGCCCTCACCTTTTTTATAGGAGAAATGGGGGATAAGACCCAGCTCTCATGCATGACCCTGTCCATGGATGCCCTTTATCCTTTGATAGTCCTGGCAGGGTCCGTATCGGCAATGCTTACCATTGGCTTGATAGGGATTATTATCGGAACATCGTTGACTAAATTTCTCCCTTCCTATATAATAAAAACAATATCGGGACTGGTATTTATAATTTTTGGAACAATGAGGCTGATAATATAAATGGATATAAAAAGCATAAAGGATAGACTAAAAAACTTTAAACCGAAACCCATGGACTATGAGGTAAGCTTTGCAGTATTGGTGCCCCTGATAGAAATTGACGGAGAGTTGAACATAATCTATGAGGTTCGTTCAAATTCCATTACCCAGCCGGGAGAAATCTCCTTTCCCGGCGGAAGGATTGAAGAAGGGGAGAGCCCCCAAGAGGCCGCAATTAGGGAGACATCAGAGGAGCTATTGCTAAACAAGGCAAATATTGAAATTATAAGAGAACTGAACTATGCCTCAAGCAAAAGCGGGGCTTTTGTATTTACCTTTTTAGGTCTGATTAAGGACCTGGACCCCTATGAAATAGGCTACAACACTGATGAAGTATCCGAAGTATTTTTTGTCCCCTTGTCATTCTTTTTGGACAACAAGCCCGAAAAATATTACATGAATTATTATCCCAAGGCTGACAAGGATTTTCCCTATCACATGGTCAATAACGGGGAGGATTACAACTGGGAAAGCATAAGATATCCGGTTTATTTTTATAAGTATTACAATTATATAATATGGGGTTTGACTGCAAAAATAACTTACTCTTTCATCAAAGCCCTGACAAATTGCCATGACAACGAGGATAATGAATGAAAGCAAATATATTTAACATACAAAAATTTTCTATCCATGACGGACCGGGTATCAGGACCACGGTATTTTTTAAAGGATGTCCTTTGAGGTGCTTATGGTGCCATAATCCGGAAAGCCAAAGTCCTGTTAAAGAAATTTTATACGATAAAAGCAAGTGCACCTTGTGTGGGAATTGTATAAGGGCATGTGAGAATAAAGCCATAGAAATGAAGGACAAAACCCTTACAACAAACATGGACAAGTGCAGCTTCAGGGGGGACTGCGTTCTATCCTGCATAAATTCCGCAAGGGAGATTGCCGGGAAGGAATACACTCTAAATGAAGTAATGGAGGAAGTCCTGAAAGACAAGGTGTTTTATAAAAACTCCAAGGGGGGTGTAACCCTGTCCGGAGGAGAACCCCTTATATATGCCGACTTCAACGAAGCCTTGCTAAAAGAATTAAAAAAGGAAAATATCCATACCGCCGTTGATACCTGCGGTTATGGAGACTTTAAAGCAATTGAAAGGATATCGAAATATACGGATTTATTTTTATATGACCTGAAGCTTACTGATGATGAGAAGCATATACTCTATACGGGAGTTTCAAACAAAATTATTCTGGACAATTTACTTAAATTATCAAAAATCCATGATAACATTAATTTGAGGCTGCCCTTGATTGAAGGAATCAATGCTGACGAAAATCATATCTTGGAAGTATTAAGTTTGATTAAAGGCATGAACATTAAAAAGGTCAACCTGCTGCCTTACCATGATATAGGAAGACATAAGTACGAAAAATCAGGCCGTCCCTATGCAGAAGACATGGAAAGACCCACGGACGATAAGCTGAACAGGTTTAAAGAGATGTTTGAAAATGAAGGATACATGGTTAAAATAGGAGGCTGATTGCTAAATGAGAGGTTATACCGAAAGAACAAAAAAATTGAGAGAGATAAGTACCACCACCCAACCTTCCATAAGCTTGGAAAGGGCTGTACTGGAAACGGAATTCTATGAAAAATATTACGGCACGGTGGAAACTCCCGTGTTGAGGGCCTTAAATTTCAAGAATTATATGGAAAAAAGAAAACTGTATATCGGAGAAGGCGAACTGATAGTGGGGGAGAAAAGCGAAGGACCCCAGGTTGCTCCCACCTTTCCGGAGCTTTGCTGCCATACCCTTGAAGATATGACTGTCATGAATGACAGAAAATACATCAGTTTTAAAGTAAAGGAAGAAGACAAAAAAGTCCAGGAGGAAAAAATCATCCCCTATTGGGAAAAGCGATCCATGAGGCATAAAATTCTTGAATCCATGACACAGGAATGGAAGGATTGCTATGCAGCTGGAATGTTTACCGAATTTATGGAGCAAAGGGCTCCCGGACATACGGTTGCAGACGGGAAGATTTACGAAAAGGGCTTCCTTGATTTCAAGAGAGAAATAGAAGAGGAAATAGGAAAGCTGGATTTTTTGAATGACCCGGATGCCTGCGACAAAAAAGCCCAGCTTGAAGGAATGGCCATATCATGTGATGCAATAATCATTTACGGCAAGAGATATGCCCAATATGCCAGGGAATTGGCTTCAAAGGAAACAGATCCCAAAAGAAAAGAAGAATTATTGTGGATAGCAAATAACTGTGACGTGGTACCTGCCCATAAACCTCAAACACTTGCCCAGGCCTTGCAGATGTATTGGTTTGTTCATATAGGCGTAACGACGGAACTAAATACATGGGATTCATTTTCGCCGGGAAGGCTTGACCAATATATTTATCCCTTCTACAAAAAGGAAAAGGAAGAGGGGACCATTGATTATCATAAGGCAAGAGAATTATTGGAATGCTTATGGATAAAGTTCAACAACCAGCCGGCACCCCCCAAGGTAGGAATCACCCTTAAGGAAAGCGGAACTTACACGGACTTTGCAAATATAAACACCGGCGGGATAAACCCCTGGACGGGAGAAGACGGTGTAAATGAAATATCATATATAATACTTGACGTAATGGATGAGATGAAGCTTCTCCAGCCCAGCTCAAATGTCCAGATAAGCGTAAAAACACCTGATGAATTCTTGAAAAGAGCCGTTGAAATTTCAAGAAAGGGCTGGGGACAGCCGGCATTTTACAACACGGAGGAATTGATTCAGGAATTGTTAAATGCAGGCAAGACCCTGGAAGATGCCCGGTTCGGAGGAGCAAGCGGATGTGTCGAGACAGGCTGCCATGGAAGGGAGGCCTATATTCTAACGGGATATCTGAATGTTCCCAAAATATTGGACCTTACCTTAAATAACGGTTTTGACAGGTATACAGGCAAACAAATCGGTTTGGAAACGGGAAACCCTGAAGATTTCAAGTCTTATGAAGAGCTTTTCCATGCCTTTGTCAACCAGCTTAATTATATTATCGATGTCAAGATAAGGGGAAACAATGTAATCGAAAAATTATTTGCCCAACACATGCCCTCAACCTTCATGTCGGTATTGACGGACGGATGCAGGGAAAGCGGCAGGGATTACAATGCAGGAGGCGCAAAGTACAACACAAGATATATTCAGGTTGTAGGAATAGGCACAATTACCGATTGTTTGTCAGCCATTAAATACAATGTATTTGACAATAAAAGATTTACCATGGGAGAATTGTTAAAGGCCCTCAAGTCAAATTTTGAGGGATATGCCCACATCAGGAATTTAGTGTTGAATCACACTCCAAAATACGGCAACGATGATGATTATGCCGATGATATAATGCTGGATGTATTCACCACCGTAAGAGACTTGATAAAGGGAAGAAGGACCGTGTGCGGAGGGACATATCAGATCGACATGCTCCCGACCACCTGCCACGTATACTTCGGGTCCGTAATGGGAGCTTCTCCAAACGGGAGGCTGGCGGGGAAACCCCTGTCAGACGGCATATCTCCGGAAAAAGGTGCGGATGTTAAGGGACCTACTGCAGTAATTAAATCCAGCTCAAAAATGGACCATACATCTACAGGAGGAACCTTGCTGAACCAAAAATTTACCCCCTCCTCCATAAGGGGCCAGGAAGGAATAGACAATGTGGCTTCCCTCATAAGGTCATATTTTGAATTGGGGGGTCACCACATTCAATTCAATGTAATTGACAGAAAAACCCTCCTGGATGCGCAAAAACACCCTGAGGAATACAAGGATTTAATAGTGAGGGTGGCAGGATATTCGGACCATTTCAACAATCTTGAAAAAGCCTTGCAGGATGAAATAATTGAAAGAACCGAGCAGGCTTTCAACTAAAAGGTGTCATCGCCGGCTTAAGGAAAATTTCATTTAATGACAGGAAAATATAAAAATATTTTCAAAAAAGGGTTGCATTTTAAAAAACTCTATAATATAATGAAAGAAAATATACCCAACTAAATTAGTAGGAAATACGGGGAAGAAGGAAAGTAGCATATATGGAATTTACAGAGAGAGCGTCTCAAGGCTGGAAGGATGCTTATCGGAAGTATGTGCGAAGTGCCCTTTGGAGTACGGCACCGAATTAAGTAGGCTGCTGCGGAACCATCCGTTATAATGGAGTAGCATGATGGTGCTATAAGAGGGGGCTAGGCCAATTTGAGTGGAACCGCGGATTTCAATCCGTCTCATTGCTGAGGCGGATTTTTTAATTTAGTGGAAAAGAAAGAGGTAGAAGGATGATATATAAAGATACTTTAAACTTAATAGGAAACACTCCGGTGGTAAAACTGCCCGGAGAAAATATTTATTTAAAAATGGAAAAATTCAATCCCGGAGGAAGTGTCAAGGACAGGGCCGCATTAGGGATGATTGAAGATGCTGAAGCTAAGGGATATTTAAATAAAAACAGCATCATTGTGGAGCCCACAAGCGGAAACACAGGTATTGCATTAGCACTCATAGGCAGATTAAAAGGATATAAGGTTATAATAGTTATGCCTGAAACCATGAGCGTGGAAAGAAGAAACATAATTGAAGCCCACGGGGCAACCCTCATTTTAACCGAAGGACAAAATGGAATGGGGGGAGCCATAGCAAGGGCTAATGAATTAGTTAAGAGGGATAAAAACTATTTCATGCCCGACCAGTTTAACAACCCTGCAAATCCAAGAATCCATTATGACACAACCGGCCAGGAAATCATAAAGCAGTTAAGTGATATAGATGTATTTACAGCCGGAGTGGGTTCCGGAGGAACCATATCGGGAGTGGGGAAAAGACTGAAAGAATATAACAAAAACATAATTGTTGCAGGTGCCGAGCCTTCAAAATCACCGGTATTGTCGGGGGGCAGTCCGTCACCCCACAAAATTCAGGGTATAGGGGCAGGATTTGTTCCGGATACCTACAATGGAGATTATGTTGATGAAATAGTTACTGTTACCGACGAGGAAGCAATTGACACTGCCGTGGAAGTTTCGGCAAAGATAGGAATCCTCATTGGTATATCCTCGGGGGCAAATGTTGCGGCAGCAAGAAAGTTAGCCAAAAAATACGGCAAGGACAAAAAGATTTTAACCTTGGCTCCCGACGGGGGAGAAAAGTACTTGTCCATAGTTAAGTATTAATTGAAAGGAATGATAGCGGTGATTAGATTCATAAAATCAATAATTGAAGATATAGATTCCGTCTTTGACAGGGACCCTGCCGCAAGAACCAGGGTGGAAGTATTGTTTTTGTATCCTCATATCAAGGCCTTGATAGCACATAGGATTGCCCACAAATTATATCTAAAGAAAAGGTACTTTCTGGCAAGATTCATATCTAACATCGCCAGGCACAGAACCGGAATTGAAATTCATCCGGGGGCAACAATAGGTAAGGGACTTTTTATTGACCACGGCATGGGTGTCGTAATAGGAGAAACAGCTGTTGTAGGAAACAATGTAACCATGTTTCACGGGGTTACCTTGGGGGGTACCGGAAATGAAAAAGGGAAAAGGCATCCTACGGTTGGAGACAATGTAATCATAGGGGCATCGGCAAAAATTTTAGGCAATATCTATATTGCTTCAGGCACCAAGGTAGGTGCAAATGCCGTAGTACTCAAGAGTACCAGCCCAAATTCCACTGTTGTGGGTATTCCTGCCGTAGAGATAAAAAAAGGAAGCAAAATTATTCACCTAAACGAATATGCTATCTAACAATTTTAGGGACGGTTCTTTTCGTTCTCCAAAGTCTGTCGAAAATCGGAATTTCAGAATCTGAGAACGAAAAGAACCGTCTCTGCAAATTTACTGGTTTACATAAAAAT
>JAAYOE010000160.1 GCA_012520455.1 Tissierellia bacterium | reverse complement strand
GGCATAATAAGCGGTTATCCGGATGGAACCTTCAGGCCTTCAGCTCCTATTACAAGGGCGGAATTTGCAACCATAGCAGCTAAATTTGACAATTTGGATTTAGGAATACCAAGCAAATTTACTGATATAGCAGGCCATTGGGCAGAGAGGTACATCACTTCTGCTGAAAACAAAGGATGGGTTCAAGGCTATCCCGATATGACATTTAAGCCGGAGCAGGATATTACAAGAGCTGAAGCAATGACTTTGATAAACAATGTCCTTGAAAGAGCTGTTCCTAAAGAAAACATTCATCCGGATGCAATATTCTGGCCGGATATTTCTGAAGGTGACTGGTACTACGAAATAGTAATGGAAGCAACAAACAGCCACGATTATACTATTGAAGAAGACGGCGATGAGCTTTGGACAGGATTGAAACCAAACAAGGTATGGCCGTAAAAACAGGTAAAACTGAACACCACTGAGAAAAGGCGGAGCGAAAGCTCCGCCTTTTCTGTGCATATTTTAAGGGCTTAATCCGGTGTGTCATTGATATGAATAACCCGCAGGGTGTCATTCTGAACCCATGTGAAGAATCTCATGAGATCCTTCGCATACGCTCAGGATGACAAAACGGGATTATTTTTATTTCATTTACAAATATTAGAAAATAGATTAAAATTATACCATGATATGTATTGATAACTTAGCAGGTACTATCATTATTGCAAAGGAGGAAAGGTTGAGTCATGAAAAAGTGGATATGCATAGTTTGCGGTGAGATAGTGGAAGGCGAAACTCCGCCGGATAAATGCCCGGTCTGCGGGGTTGGAGCGGAAATGTTCAAAGAAATAAAAGAAGAAAAGAAAGAAGTTGAGGATAAGAAAGTCTTTAAGTGGAAATGCACGGTTTGCGGGGAAATAGTTGAAGGGGAAGAGCCTCCCGAGAAATGTCCCGTATGCGGCGTAGGTCCCAAGTATTTCATAAAGGTGGAAGAAACTGAAGAAGAAGAAACTTCCGATGATAAGGAAAACATAGTAATAATCGGAGCGAGCGGTGCCGGGATGGGGGCTGCGGTTGAAATAAGAAAGAGAAACAAGGTTTCTGATATTACTATCTTGTCAAAGGAAGACGTTAAGGGTTATTTCAGGCCCCAGCTTACAAAGCTGCTCAGCCGTGATGATGTTACCCTTGATGAAATTGCCATTAAAAACGATGATTGGTTCAGGGAAAACAATGTAAAACTGCTGCTTGACAAGGTTGTTGATAGAATTGATCCAAAGAATTCTAAGCTTATTCTTGGGGATAAAGAAGAGATTCCATATACTAAGCTTATAATTGCCTCCGGAGCCGAAGTTTTTGTTCCTCCTTTTGCAGGAAGAGATAAGAAGGGTGTATTTACCTTAAGATATGTAAAGGACGGCATAGACATAAGGGCATATGCCAAGGGCAAAAAAACAGCTGCCGTAATCGGAGGAGGAGTTCTTGGTCTGGAAGCTGCCAATGAACTTAACAAGATGGGGCTTAAGGTAACGGTTATTGAAATGGCCGACAGGATCCTTCCCAGGCAGCTTGACAAGGATGCATCTGTAATATTGGAGCAAATTGTTGAAGAGGCTGGTGTTAATTTCTTAAAGGGCGCAGGTACAAAGGAAATACTCGGAGATGAAGCCGTAAGGGGTATTTTGCTTGATAACGGTGAAATTGTTGATGCCGATGTTGTAATCATTTCAACGGGAGTAAAAGCCAATACGGAAATTGCAAAGGACACCGGGATTGAAATAAAAAGAGCGATTGTAGTTAATGAAAAAATGGAAACATCCGTGTCGGGTATTTATGCCTGCGGCGACTGTGCGGAATTCGAAGGTATAAATTACGCCCTGTGGAGCGAAGCAATAGAGCAGGGCAAGGCTGCAGGGATTAATGCTGCCAAGGGGAATTATATTTATAAAACAATTATTCCTTCGACAACTTTAAATGCATTCGGGACCAGTGTATTCTCGGTTGGAGATATAGGGTCCGACCCAAATGCGGACTATAAAACTTATGAAACAAAAGACAATGAAACCTACACAAAGCTCTATTTCAAGAATGATATTTTGGCAGGGGGCATTTTAATAGGGGACACATCCAAGACTGTCAAATTGATGGATGGTTTTGAAAAAAGTAAAACTATGACAGAAATGATAGAAATATTCAAAGCATAATTTTTCGGATTGACTATACAAAATGCGCGACTATATGCATGGGTCGCGTATTTTTTTTATTATTGACTACATGTTATGACAAAATATTTTGGCAAAGTAACTTATAATGTTTGATAGATTGCTTGCCTGCATATATTCTTGTAATCCTGAGTATATCGAATAATCTCCGCTTTATGTCATCCTGAGCGAAGCGAAGGATCCTCTGAGATTCTTCGGGCAAAGCCCTCAGAATGACACCGATTGTCATCTTGAGCGGCAGCGGAGGAACCGGTTGATTATTCGGTCTAAAAACTCAGAATGATACTGATTGTTACCCTAAGCGTAAGCCAAGGATTTCATGGGAGTTGGAAGGATTGGTTTATTATGTTGAATATGTCTTTGTTGAAAATTTCATCTTAGACTTCATCCTGCTCTTTATAACGGGAAAACTAATTAAAAGACAAATAATAATCAAAAGGCTCATAGCTGCATCTTTGGTCGGCGCCTTATATGTCATTATAGCCTATTGTGTAGGCAGGGAGTTTATGACCTTCTTCATTGTAAAATTCAGCGTTTCTGTATTGATGATAATGATAGCCTTCGATTCTAAAGGGATATTGACTAACATCAGGGTAATAATCTGTTTTTACATTGCTTCATTGCTCATGGCAGGAATCATTTCCGCATTATACTATTTTACTTATGATAAATTGACCGTTAATGCAATTATCATGTCCATGTTTACAGGGTATGCAGCATTGCATTTCTTTTTTAAAGAAATTAAGGACAGAATCACAAGACATAATTACATTAGAAGGGTGACTGTAACAATCGGCAATAAGTCCAAAACATTCAGAGGCTACATTGATACGGGCAACGAACTTAGCGACCCGGTGACGGGAAAACCCGTAATGGTTGTAAATATTGACTGCATCAGGGATATTATAGGGGATGACCTATACGGGAGAATTACTGAATTTTACGAAAAAAAAAGCTATGAGAATCTACTGACGGCAGATAACACAATTAATTTGAGAGTAATTAAATACAAGACTATCAGCAAAGGCAGCGAAACAATGGTCTGTATAGTGCCGGATGAAATTGAAATAATAAATGATAATAAGAAAATTTTCATCGATGCAATTATGGGAATTCATCCCAAAAGAATCAGCATGAATGATTATGACGCCCTCTTATTTAAAAAATTACTTGATTGGGAGTTGGAGACGGAGAATGACTATGTTAAATCCTATTAAGGCCTTCTTTAGAAGAATATTTAACTTTATAATAGATAAGTTTAGTATAGTTAAAGATATTTTCTACATCGGAGGAAGCGATACCCTGCCTCCTCCCTTGACTCAGGAGGAAGAAAGGGAAGCAATCAGCAGGCTCAAGGAATCAAATGAGGCAAAAACAATGTTGATTGAGCATAATCTAAGACTTGTCGTCTATCTTGCCAAGAAATTCGAGTCAACCGGCATAAATGTGGAGGATTTGATTTCCATTGGAACCATAGGGTTGATTAAAGCCGTGAACACTTATAAGGCTGAAAAAAATATAAAGCTTGCCACCTATGCCTCCAAGTGTATTGAAAATGAGATTTTAATGCATTTGAGGCGGGTCGGAAAAACCAAGACGGAAATATCATTTGATGAACCCTTGAATATTGACTGGGACGGGAATGAACTTTTACTGTCTGATATTTTAGGAACCGAGGAGGACGTTGTATTCCGCAACATGGAAAATGAGGTGGATTTGTGCCTCTTGAATGATTCAATTCGAAAATTAAACAAAAGAGAATATATGATCATGAAACTGAGGTTCGGCCTTGATAACAGCAAGAGCTTCACTCAGAAGGAAGTAGCCGATATACTTGGAATTTCGCAATCTTACATATCAAGACTGGAAAAAAAGATACTGAACAGGCTAAAAAAGGATATTAACAAGGCCGTATAAAAATATGCCGACAGGGTAATAATTTTTAAGGGGGATAATTTTCTTTGAAGGGGAATCGACAATGATAAACAAAGTAGTTATATGTGGCGTTAATACTTCTCAGCTGCCTACAATAAAGACATCGGAAATGAGGGGTATGATAAAGAAAATCCAGGAAGGTGATACGGAGCTTAGGGAACAGTTCATCAAAGGTAATTTAAGACTTGTTCTCAGCGTAATTCAAAGATTTAATTCAAGAAATGAGCCTGTTGACGATTTGTTTCAAATCGGATGCGTCGGATTGATTAAAGCCATTGATAATTTTGACTTGTCCTTGGACGTAAAGTTTTCTACATATGCGGTTCCCATGATAATAGGGGAAATTAGAAGGTATCTTAGGGACAATAATTCCATCAGGGTGTCAAGGTCGATGAAGGATACTGCCTACAAGGCCTTGCAGGTAAGGGAAAGATTGACGGCTGAAAACTCACAGGAACCTACCATCGCCGAAATAGCCAAAGAAGTGGGTGTAGACAAGGAAGAAATCATATTCGCCTTGGAGTCCATACAGGAGCCGGTATCATTGTTTGAGCCTATATACAATGACGGGGGAGATGCCCTGTATGTTTTGGACCAGGTAAGGGATGAAAAAAATAATGATGAGAAATGGATTGAGAAAATTACCTTGGAAGATAGTATAAAAAATTTATCGGAAAGGGAAAAGCAGATTGTGGATATGCGGTTTTACAAAGGAAAAACTCAAATGGAAGTGGCTGAGGAAATCGGCATTTCACAAGCCCAGGTTTCCCGCCTTGAAAAATCAGCCTTAAACCAGCTGAAGAAGGGATTCAAAACATCGTAATACGCATGGGCAAGTATTTGTAAACCTTAAATGTGATCATAGGAACGCACCGCGTTCCTTTTTGATTTTACGGAGGGTTTTCATTATAATGCCTATATTAATAACATAACGCTTGATGTTTTTCAGACCTGAAAGTATAATTTTTATGTAAATTTTGTTAATTCAGAGGAGAGATATGATTATCAAAAGATATTCCGATGCTGATGAGTCACCCTTGTTTGATATGATGAAAGAAGAGGGGGATGATTGGAGCGACTATCATGGAGAAAAAGGACGGAATAAATATTTAAAAGCACTGAAATCAAGTATCACATATGTAATTTATGAGGATGATATCCTGTGCGGTTACGCACGATGCCGCGAGGATGACGGCTTTGGCGTTTATGTGTATGATTTGCTTGTGAGAAAATCCTATCGGGGGAGACAGCTTGGGAAAATGCTTATGGAGCAGGTGTGTAAGGATTTTCCCGATCAGCCTGTTTATGTGATGAGTGATGTGGACCCATATTATGAAAAGCTTGGGTTTCAACGAGAAGGCTCAATCTTTATAGTCAAAATATGAGGAGCATTTCCCATACCCTTAATGATGTAATTTGTTACAATGTTTGTCATATTTAATAAATGTTGTACATATTTTATAGTAACTGAGGTTAAGGTGGTGATGGTTTGACTAATTTTTGGGATTTAGCCGAAAAAGATGTTGTTAATATAAAGAACGGCGAAGTGATGGGCAGGTTTGACGATGCGGAAATAGACACAAGAAAGGGTAAAATCACATCATTTTATATAGAGGAAGCAAGCAAGTTTATGGGGATGCTTGGCAAAACAAAACCTAAAAGAATCAGGTGGGAAGAAATACTCAAAATAGGTACGGATGTAATAATTGTGAATGTCGATGACGACATTCACAACAAGGCAATAAAAGACATGCTGGATTGATGTGACCCCTTATCATCTAATGTCTCCGATAATTATATATACTTTTTAACTGTTTGCTTTGTCCATTCCTCTGCTTCCAAAATTGTTTCTATGGAATCAATTTCTAAGGGAGAGTGGCTCAGCATAACTTTTTCGTTTATGTTTCCTATATCAAGGAAACTAATTTTTTTGTCCAAAAATAATTTTACACAGGCTTCGTTTGATGCATTTAACACCGCCGGCATTGTGCCGCCCGCTTTAAGTGCTTCAAAGGCCAGGGACAGGCACTTGAAGGTTTTTAAATCAGGTTTTTCGAATGTTAAGGTGCCAATATCGGTTAAAGACAAACTTTTATAGTTGTTTTCCATGCGGTTGGGATAAAAGAGGGCAAATTGTATGGGAATCCGCATATCGGGAAGTCCAAGCTGGGCAAGGGTTGAATGGTCGATAAATTCAACACCCGAATGTATGATGCTTTGAGGATGGACTATAACTTCAATTTGCTCCGGGTCAATACCAAATAAAAACTTAGCTTCAATTACTTCCAGGCCCTTGTTCATCAATGTGGCGGAATCAACGGTTATTTTTTTCCCCATGGACCAGTTGGGGTGCTTGAGAGCATCCTCAACGGTAACGGTTTTTAGGAATTCTTTATCTTTACCCCTGAAGGGGCCTCCGGACGCAGTCAGAATAATCTTATTGACTGCTTTGTTTTCATTAGCCATTAAGCACTGGAAAATAGCGCTGTGCTCGCTGTCAACGGGGATTATGGGAGCCTTGTATTTTTTTGACAGGTTCATTATGTAATTCCCGCCGGTTACCAAGGTTTCCTTATTGGCAAGGGCGATTGTTTTTCCCTTTTTTACGGCAGCGACAGTGGGTTTGAGCCCGATCATTCCTGATACTGCTGTTACTATTATTTGGCTTTTTTCATATTCTGCAGCGGCAATCAAGCCTTCCATGCCTGAAACAATTTCCGTCCTTGTATGGGGAGGAAGGTGTTTTTTTAGTTCAAGAGCATTATTGTCATCCATCACGCAGCACAGGTCGGGATTAAATTCCAATATTTGTTTTCTTAAGAGTTCAATATTGGTGTTTCCTGAAATTGCCGCCACTTTAATTTTGTCGGAATGTCCGCGCACAACATCTAATGCTTGAGTTCCTATTGAACCGGTAGAGCCTAAAATGCTGATATATTTCATGATTACTCCTTATAATTCCCATAAGTATTGATATCTATAAATTGTCATCCTGAGCGTAACGAAGGATCCCCTTGTTTTTTTAATAGCCTAATTTTATCACACAAATTAAAATAAAAACAGCATATTTTTAGTTTTTAGGGACGGTTCTTTTCGTTCTCAACAAATTATAGACCACCAGGGACGGTTCACGCTGGTCATTTGATGACAGTACCCCCGTCCCCTTGTCACAAGTGGGACAAAAAGGACCGTCCCCAGTGTCCCAGCTCGCAGCAAACGATGTCATGGATAAAAAACACTTGTAATTAAATCGAGAACAGTATATGATATATAAATAAAAGAAAAGACGGAGGATTGTATGGCTCAAAGCTATGAAAGCACCAGGAATTTCCAGCTGAAGGCTGCTGCTTCGGAAGCTGTGTTAAAGGGTATAGCCGATGACGGCGGTTTGTTTGTAATGAGAGATTTGGGTAAGAAAAAAGTACCCATAATGAGCCTGCCGGGTAAATCTTATATGGAAATTGCAGAAGTTGTACTGAGCATTCTGCTTGATGATTTTCCGGAGGAAAAAATCAAAGAATGTGTGAGAAAGGCTTACACGGAGAAGTTCAGCACACCGGAGGTAACTCCCGTTGTTAAAGTGGGAGAAAACTATGTAACAGAGCTTTTCCACGGACCCACATCGGCTTTTAAGGATGTTGCCCTTTGTATTTTACCCCATCTGATGACGGCATCTTATGAAATGAACAAGATGGCCGGGGAGATAATAATACTTACCGCCACATCAGGGGATACGGGCAAGGCTGCCTTGGAAGGCTTCAAGGATGTTAAGGGAACCAAGGTTGTCGTATTTTACCCTTTGGGAGGGGTAAGCAAGGTCCAGGAATTGCAAATGGTTACCCAGGAAGGGGAGAATACCTTTGTCTGTGGGGTTAAAGGCAATTTTGACGATGCCCAGACCGGGGTTAAAAATATATTTACTAATAAAAGCTTCAATAGGGAAATGGCAGGAAGAAACAAATTTTTGTCATCTGCCAATTCAATAAATATAGGAAGGTTGGTTCCCCAGACAGCATATTACTTTTATTCTTATGCTAAGCTAATCGAGGAAGAAGCCGTAAAGCTTGGGGACAAGGTTAATTTTGCTGTTCCTACCGGGAACTTCGGGAATATTTTGGCGGGATATTATGCTAAGATGCTTGGCCTTCCCATAAATAAGCTGATTTGCGCTTCAAATGAGAACAATGTCCTCTATGACTTCATTAAAAGGGGAGTCTACGATAAAAACAGGGAACTCTACAGAACCATTTCACCCTCCATGGATATTTTGGTATCAAGTAATCTTGAAAGACTCCTGTATTACATGAGCGGCAATGACAATGAAAGGGTTAAGGACTACATGGATAGGTTGAATACTTCGGGCAGATATGAAATATTAGATCAAATGGCTGAAAAGCTGAAAGAGGACTTTTACGGAGGCTGTGTCTTCAAGGAGGATGCTCAAAAAACCATCAAAAGAGTTTACGAGGAATACGGATATCTCTTAGATACCCACACGGCTGTGGCATATAAAACCCTTGAGGAATATAAAATGGATACAAAGGATGAAACCGTGAGCGTGGTTCTTTCGACGGCGAGCCCCTTTAAATTTGCAGGCAGCGTATATGAGGCCCTTTACGGGAAGACAAATGTTGATGAGTTTGCATTAATGGAGGACCTGTCACAAAAAACAAGGGTGAAGATACCTGAGAACTTGAAGGAGATTAAAAACAAGAAAATCAGGCATTTTGAAGCTTGCGAGGTCAATGAAATGGAAGGTTTTGTAGCAAAGGCTTCAAATAAACGGATAAACGAGGTGAAAAATGATTAAGGTTACAACCCCGGCAACTACCGCAAATATTGGACCCGGATTTGATGCCTTGGGATTAGCATTAAAATTGTATAATGAATACACTTTTGAAGAAATCGAAAGGGGTCTGGTAATCGAGGGATGTCCGGATATTTATAAAAACAAGAGGAATTTAGTTTACAAGTCTTTTGTTGCTACTGCGGAAAAATTGGGTAAAAAGGTTGACGGGCTGAAAATTTCGATGAAGATAAACATCCCCGTCTCCAGGGGACTGGGCAGCAGCTCTGCATGCATAGTAGGAGGGGTTTACGGCGCCAACGCCTTTTACAAGGGAGGATTGACCAAGGAAGAAATGTATGAGCTTGCCGTGAAGATAGAGGGACATCCCGATAACATTTCTCCCTGTGTTTATGGGGGTCTGACGGCTTCTCTGATTGAAAACGGAAGGCCATATACGATTAAGTACGATATATGCGAAAGCCTTAAGTTTTGTGCCTTGATTCCCGATTTTAGGACTTCTACAAATGAAGCAAGAAAAATTCTTCCCAAAACCATTAACTTCAAGGATGCGGTTTTTAATGTTTCAAGGGTTGCAGTCTTATTAAAGGCTCTGGAAAAAGGGGATATGAAGATGATTGAGATTGCCCTGAAGGATAAGCTGCATCAGAAATACAGGGGCAGTTTAATTCACGAGTGGGATGTTGTAAAGGCAATTTGTGCAAAAGGGGGGTCACAGGCGGTATTTATTAGCGGCTCGGGACCTACTGTAATGAATATAACCAAGGATGAAAAATTCCCTGATAAAATCAAAGAAGGCATGAGCAGGTTAAACCACAATTGGGAAATTAAGATTCTGGGAATCGATAAAAACGGGGTAAAAGTTGAAAATTTATAAAAAAGAGGTGGATGATGAAAAACTATCTGATTGTAAGCAAGAATATTCTTCCCGATGTATATGAGAGGGTAATCGAAGCAAGAAATTTGATCAACAGCGGGAGTGTAAAAAGTATAAGCGAGGCAGTGAAGGCTGTAGGCATAAGCAGAAGTACATATTATAAGTACAAGGATTATGTTTTTTCGCCCGATGAAAATTCAATTGGGAGAAAGGCGGTAGTTTCTATGATGCTCAAGCATGAGAAGGGGGTTCTTTCCAATGTTTTGAATTATTTATCCCAGGAGCATGCGAATATTCTAACCATAAATCAAAGTATTCCCATCAACGGCAAGGCATCGGTAAATGTGTCCCTGGATATTTCCGATTTAAGCAAGCCAATTGATGAAGTGATTACAGAAATGAAAAAATTAAAGGGCGCAACTCAAATTAAATTATTATCGGTTGAATAGGTGATATTATGTATGGATTGGTCTTAGAAGGCGGCGGAGCCAAAGGTGCTTACCATGTGGGAGCATACAAGGCATTGAAAGAACTAAACATCGAAATCGGCGGAATAGCCGGAACATCAATCGGGGCCATCAACGGGGCCATGATGGTTCAAGGTGATTATGAGCTGCTGGAAAAAGTATGGTATAGCGTTAATTCATACGAATTGTTTGATATAGACGAAAAAGCAATCATGGACCTGAAAAATTTCAATTTGCATGATGTTAACTTTTCATATTTGCTGCATCAATCCAAAGAAATCCTGAGCAATAGAGGTTTGGACACATCAAAGATACGGGACTTGTTTGACTCATATATCGACGAGGATAAAATCCGCAATTCTGATATTGATTTTGGAATAGTAACGGTTAATCTGACGGACAAGAAGCCTGTGGAGCTTATGAAGGAGGATATACCGAAAGGAAAATTAGTTGATTTTTTAATTGCGAGCGCAAACCTCCCTGCATTCAGAATTGAAGAAGTGGACGGGAAAAAATATCTGGACGGGGGCTTTTACAACAACCTTCCCATAGATATTTTGGCCGACAGGGGTTATAAGGATATTATAGCGGTAAGAACCTTGGCCATGGGTATCGTCCGAAAGGTTAAAATAAAAGATTTAAATGTGACCTACATTCAACCGGTGGAAAGCTTGGGGTCTGCATTAGGTGCCTTAAGCTTTAACCGGGAAAAGGCAGAAGAATTGATAAATTTAGGTTATTACGACACCTTGAAGGTTTTCAAAAAACTTAAAGGCTATAAGTATTACTGCCTTCCTTATGAAGGGAATTTTATAAACAGGTTAGTGGACTTTTATAATGAATACAAGGAAAGGTTGTATTATGTGGGCCACCTTTTAGGATATGAAAAAGTGTGCGAAGACAGGATGTTTTTTGAGAAGATACTGCCCAGGCTGGAGTCCATCTTAGATATGAGGGGTAAGAACGACTATCAGGATATAGCAATCAGGTTCTTTGAAAAAATTGCGGAAAAATATGAGGTTGAAAGATTTAAAATATACAAGGTTGAGGACTTTTTTGAAGAGACCATTGAAAGATTCAGAAGAAAACCTGATGCTTTCATAAAGAAGGTTCCTAATTTTCTAAAACAAAACAGGATTTTATCATTAGCCGTCAGGGATGACCTGATTATAGAAATATTTGCAGAACTGTTCATTTAATACAAATCGAAGATTTGTCATCCTGAGCCTATGCGAAGGATCTCATGAGATTCTTCGAGCTAAAGCTCTCAGAATGACAGTTTCTGAGTTATTCATAGCAATGACAATCAAAAAAGGGGTGCTGCCAAATGATGACAGCACCCCGGTTTTTTTGACTATTCAATTTGAGTATGCATAAAAATAATCTACTATCCCGCCGGCTATTTTTTCCACCATGACATTTTGGAAGCTTAAGTTGTGGATGTTCATCTCTTCCGTGGGGTTTGACATGAAGCCTATTTCTATCAGGGCTGCCGGTGTGTTGGTTTCTCTTAAAACCTCAAAGTTCCTGTCCAATATACCGTCCCTGTAGACACCGTTTATTGAAATGGCATTTAAATAAACTGCTTCCGCCAAATTGTAGCCGTAGGCGGGAGACTTGTAATTTATCGTGTTGTAATAGGTTGAGAGACCGAAATAATCGCTGTTGCCCAATGAATTGTGGTGTATGGAAAGGAGGATGTCCGCTCCCAACTTATCTGCTAACCTGCCCCTTTCCTTATTGGTGATGTAGGTATCGCCGGTTCTTGTCATGTACACGGCAGCTCCTGCCCTATTGAGGACTTCCTTTAAGTTTTGTGCAACACTTAAGTTAAGATACTTTTCAAATTTTCCCGAGTAGCTTATTGCTCCCGGGTCATGGCCTCCGTGGCCCGGGTCCAGAAGTATAACCTTTCCTGCCAGGGGGAGGGTTTCCTTTAAATAATAGTTGTTGCACCAGCCTACATATCCATTTTGTGTAACTATTTTGTCCCAGCCGTTTTCACCGGCTACCGTTTTTACCGTTTCGCCTTTTTTCAAGGTAAGAATTCTATCGTATTCTACGGATGGGCCTGTCCTTAAATTTAAGTCATGGCTAGTTTTTTTGTATGTTATATGGTCTGATTTCAGGCTGTTTATGTCATGGCTTGTGAGCCATGCGGCCACATATCCAAAGCTGCCGTCATTCAATTTTATTTTATACCATCCCTTTTCTTCTCCCACAACTTCAAAGGAATCTCCGCTGTTGCCCTGAGCCGTTACCTTGCTGTCCAATGAAGGCTTGCTTCTGATATTTATGCTGTCATGGAGGAAATAAATTTTCTCGGACTTTTTGTATTCAATATCCGTAAGCCAGCTGGCTATGTAATACTCGCCGCCGGCGTACTTAATAATATGCCAGCTGTGATATGTGTCGATATATTCCGCCCTATCTCCGGGTTTAAGGGTTCCGACTATTTTAGAGCCGGTCGTAGGGGATTCTCTTATATTGATGTTGTAGGGGATATTGTTTGCCACATACCTTTCCGAGGGAAGGGTTATAAAAAACTTGTCAATCCATCCGGTTTTACCGTCCGGTGTTTGAACCCTGCACCATTTATCACCCTCTTCAAGGATTTCAAGCCTTGAACTCATTTTCAGGGCGTCCTTGATTCCCGAGCCATAGTCTGGATTATTATACAAACCAATATTTGAAATGTTAGTGTATCCGGTTGCTCCATAAGCATATATATTAATAAAAAGCATAATAATTAATATTAAGGCTAAAGTCTTCTTCATCATTTCTCCTTTCAAATCTAAACAAGCCTCCGGTTCATTCTGAAAGAATGTCCCTTAGAGGGTTATGGCCAAAAAAGACATAAATTCTCCTTGCTATTATACCATTTTTCGACAACTTTTTCATTACAGTAAAATTACACATGTATATGGACATAATAAAATTTAGTGGGATGGTGTCTTCTATAAAGCGATTTGTTAAAAATAAATCAATCAGAATAATAATAAATTAGTAATTGACAT
>JAAYOE010000159.1 GCA_012520455.1 Tissierellia bacterium | reverse complement strand
AGCCATTAAAATTATCCATAACTTCACCTCGTGATATCATTCTATAAATGATATCGTCATATTTTTTAAAAATATTAGAAAAATTTATAAAGGAGATTTATGACATAAATTAACTAAATTGGTTAAGCCATGAAGGTAAAAAAAACAGCCAACAGATTTCTCCATTGACTGTTTAACTTTTCGCGGGTTTTTTTACGGAATTACATCATTCCCATTCCGCCGCCGCCCATTGGCATCTGGGGTTCTTCTTTTTTAGGTTCGTCTGCAACTGCTGCTTCCGTTGTCAATAACATTGCTGCTACGCTGGCTGCATTTTGAAGGGCTGACCTTACAACCTTAGTCGGGTCTACTATACCTGCTTCAATCATTTTTACGTATCTTTCGTTCAACGCGTCAAAGCCTACGCCTTTTTCGCTGTTTTTAACTTTTTCAACGATTACCGAGCCTTCAAGCCCTGCGTTGATTGCAATTTGTTTCAGAGGTTCTTCCAATGCTTTTTCGATTATCTTAGCTCCTGTCTTTGCATCTCCTGCCAATTCATCTGCTGCCTTAGAAACTACACCTATTGCAGATAGAAGTGCAACTCCGCCTCCAGGTACCAAACCTTCTTCTACTGCTGCCCTTGTGGCATTTAAGGCATCTTCGATTCTCAGTTTCTTTTCTTTCATTTCGGTTTCCGTAGCTGCTCCAACATTGATAACTGCAACTCCGCCTGTTAATTTAGCCAATCTTTCCATCAGCTTTTCTCTGTCGAATTCGGAAGTTGATTCTTCATAC
Source organism: Tissierellia bacterium (assembly GCA_012520455.1). GTDB lineage: Bacteria > Bacillota > Clostridia > Tissierellales > Sedimentibacteraceae > Sedimentibacter. Next base: position 4,195 of record JAAYOE010000159.1, on the reverse strand, counting down.
TGGGCTTTGATTTGTTTAGCTCTTTCGTCGATTGCTTCCTTAGAGCCTGCTCCGTTTACTATTACGGTGTTTTCTTTATCTATTTTAACCGTTCCGGCATTTCCTAACATTTCTAATGTTGCTTCTTTTAAGTCTAATCCTAATTCTTCGGATATTACCTGGCCGCCGGTAAGTATTGCAATGTCTCTTAACATTTCTTTTCTTCTGTCACCAAAGCCCGGTGCCTTTACTGCAACACAGTTAAATGTTCCTCTTAATTTATTAACAACCAATGTTGCCAAAGCTTCGCCTTCAACATCTTCTGCTATGATGAGGAGGGACTTGCCTGTCTGAACTATTTTCTCCAATATTGGAAGCACATCCTGAATGTTTGAAATTTTCTTGTCTGTTATTAAAATGTAGGGATCTTCCAAAACAGCTTCCATTTTTTCCGTATTTGTTACCATATATGCTGATAAGTACCCTCTGTCAAACTGCATACCTTCAACTACGGTTAACTCTGTTCCCATAGTCTTGGATTCTTCTACAGTTATAACACCATCCTTGCCAACCTTATCCATTGCCTGTGATATTAATCTGCCTATTTCTTCATCACCGGCGGATATTGATGCTATTTGAGCAATTTCTTCGGATGTTTCAACTTTTTTTGTTATGTTTTTAAGCTCTTCCACTGCTGCCGCAACTGCTTTTTCAATACCCTTTTTAAGTATCATAGGGTTAGCGCCTGCTGCAACATTCTTAAGTCCTTCTCTTATGATTGCCTGTGCCAATAAGGTTGCAGTTGTCGTTCCGTCTCCGGCTACGTCATTTGTCTTTGTAGCAACCTCTTTAACCAATTGGGCTCCCATGTTTTCATAGGGGTCAGACAATTCGATTTCTCTTGCTATGGTAACTCCGTCATTAGTAATTTGGGGTGAACCGAAGGTCTTGCTTAAAACTACGTTTCTTCCCTTGGGTCCTAATGTAACCTTTACAGTATCTGCTAAAATATTAACGCCTCTTTCCATTGAGCGGCGTGCTTCTTCATCAAATATAATTATTTTTGCCATAATACCTCTCCTTTTTTTTATTCTATAACAGCTAATACATCAGCTAATTTAATTATTATTAATTCTTCGCCGTCAATTTTAACTTCAGTTCCTGCATACTTTGAATAAATTACTTTATCTCCAACTTTAACTTCATCTTTTTTCTTTTCATCGTTTGTAATTCCGGCACCTATTGCAATAACTTCTGCAATCTGGGGTTTTTCCTTTGCTGTTCCCGGCAACACTATGCCGCTTTTTGTCTTTTCTTCGGCTTCGATCATCTTAATAACTATTCTTTCGCCTAATGGTTTTACTGCCATATGAATTCCTCCTAATTTATATAATGTTTATTAATACGATTTTTGTTAGCACTCAACCTTAAAGAGTGCTAACACCTGTTACTATATTACTCATTTGCCCTGATGTTTTCAACCCCTATTTTCCCCGATTAAATACCGATAATACATGTTTTTATTTCTATTTCTTAATTTTTCTTTTATATGCTTTATTTTACTCCGTTTTCCTTATATGGCAAGGGGACGGGGGTATTTTATATTTTAGGGACGGTTCTTTTCGTTCTCCAAAACCTGTCAATAGACGTCGGAATTTGGATGACAAGGGAACAGATGACAAGGGGACATATGACAAGGGGACGGGGGTACTGTCACCTATTTTACCTATGTGCTTGGTACTAATAAATTTTGGAGAACGAAAAGAACCGTCCCCAAAAATGTAGATGTCGGAATTTGAGAATCCGAGAACGAAAAGAACCGTCCCTAAAAATTTAAATAAGGGGTGGTATTTGTTTGGATTTGTAGTATAATCAAGATGATAATAAATACATAGGAGGATTGAAAATGGCTCTTGTAACATCTCAAGAAATGTTTAAGAAAGCATATGAAGGAAAATATGCTGTGGGTGCCTTCAATGTTAATAACATGGAAATCATACAAGGAATAGTGGAGGCGGCAAAACAGGAAAATGCACCCCTTATACTTCAGGTTTCGGCGGGTGCAAGGAAATATGCGAATCCTATTTATTTAAGAAAGCTTGTGGAAGCAGCAATAGAAGATACAGGATTGGACATCTGTCTTCACTTGGACCATGGTGAAGATTTTGAAATTTGCAAGCAGTGTGTTGATGATGGTTTCACCTCTGTTATGATTGACGGCTCTAAATATCCTTTTGAAGAAAATATTGCCCTTACCAAAAAAGTGGTTGAATATGCCCACTCCAAAGGAGTTGTGGTAGAAGCAGAACTGGGCAAGTTGGCAGGGGTAGAGGATGCAATTAAGGTCAAATCCAAAGATGCTACATATACCGATCCTGATGAAGCCGTGGAATTCGTGGAAAGAACAGGTGTTGATTCATTGGCCATTGCTATAGGAACAAGCCATGGTGCTTATAAGTTCAAGGGAGAACCTACATTAGACTTCGAGAGATTAGAGACCATAACAAGACTCCTTCCCGGTTTTCCGTTAGTTTTACACGGGGCATCTTCGGTGCCGGCAGAATTTGTCCAACTATGCAATAAATACGGTGGACAGATACCGGGAGCCGCAGGAGTTCCTGAAGAAATGTTGAGGCGGGCTGCTCAATTAGGAGTATGCAAAATAAATATCGATACGGATTTAAGACTTGCTCTCACTGCATGTATAAGACAATTCTTTGTTGAACATCCTTCCGAATTCGACCCGAGAAAATATTTAGGCCCCGGGAGAACGGCAATTAAGGATATGGTTGCCCATAAGATGAGAAACGTTTTAGGATGCAGCAATAAAAGATAGGGCGGACGGGTATACACCCGTCCCCTTGTCATTTTATATCGTTCATATATGTTGAAACATAGTTCTTGTCAATTGTTACAACGGCAAAGTATCTTTCGTCTTCTTTTTTGATTTCCTTTTCAATTAAATTAACGAGTTCCGATGACTTTATTTCATATCCTACCGGCACAACCACGTCAAATATCAAATTGGTGTGGGTTTCTCCCTTAACAACCCTGAAATCATGCATGGAAAGCCTTTCGTCAACAGACTTTACCTTTTCTTCGGTCATGCTTCTCAATTCATTGATTTCCTCATCATCGGTAATTATGGGATCCAAGTGGATAACAAGGTTGATATCCATTTCTCTTGCAAAATCCCTCTCGATATTATCGATTAAATCATGAGACCGCAATATGTTCTCCTTGGCGTCAACTTCCGCATGAACCGTTGCAAAGTACCTGTTAGGCCCGTAATTATGGACAACAAGGTCATGGATATTTATTATTCCTTCATAGGATATAAGCTTGTTTTCTATTGCCTCAACCAATTTTTCATCCGGCATTTCTCCAAGCAAGGGATTCAGTATATCTCTCAGTATGTCATATCCCGAATACAAAATAAAGAGGGCTACCAAAACTCCCGCATAACCATCCACCTCAAAGCCTGTTATTTCAGTTATGAACAAGGATAAAAGCACGACTAAGGTGGAAATAACATCATTTCTTGAGTCTGTGGAGGATGCCTTAAGGGTCGCTGATGAAATTCTATCGCCAAGTTTTTTGTAGAATAAACTAAGCCACAGCTTGATTAAAACAGATAGAACCAATACCATTATCATCTCTGTGGAAAATATGGTTTTGGAAGGGTTCATGATTTTACCGAAGGATGACTTAATCAGTTCAATTCCTGCTAAAATCACGGCAATTCCCAAAACAAGCCCCGTCAGGTATTCCATTCTCGCGTGGCCGAAGGGGTGGTCATGGTCGGCAGGTTTGCCGGAGATTTTAAAACCTATAAGGGTAATTACGGAAGATGCTCCGTCGGACAGGTTATTTATTCCGTCAGCCGTAACGGAAATGCTGTTAAATAATATGCCTGTCACTATCTTTCCCGCACTTAAAAGGAAATTTGCAATTATACCCGTAACGCTGGCCGTTATGCCGTATGACTCTCTTACCTTTTGGTCATTAATATTTTCATAATCTTTAATAAATTTTTTAATAATAAAATTAATCATTAAACCCCTCTTTAAAAACTTATTTGCATTTATTGTATTCATATTGATACGGCTTATGAAAATTTATGTTTCTTCCAATAAAATCTACCTGTGAGAATGTTCCCACAGGTATAATTACTATATTATAATATGAAATGTTTGTCAAATTCTAATATCTCTTT
>JAAYOE010000158.1 GCA_012520455.1 Tissierellia bacterium | reverse complement strand
GATACATTAGGTTCTCGTTGAACCACAGCCTCAGGTTGGGAATATAGTAAGCGCAGTCCGCTTCTCTTCCCTGAATATCCATCAGATCCTTGCCCCTGCCGGACAATATTCCCACTATTATTTTTTTAACGTTAATGTTATGCTTTTTCAGTATGGGGTCTATTTCCTTTATCCTGTATCCCTTGTGCAATACGTCATCCACCAAAATCACAGGCTTCTTAAAGGACTCTATGGTTCTCACCTGATTCTCGATGGGTGAGTAAAAGGGATATTCCATAATCTTAAATTCAGCCGCATCGAATGAATATACTTTTTCCGTGTGGAGGGACTTGGTTACAGTGTTTGGAACAACCATGCCCTTTAAAACATTTCCGAAAGGCACCACCATGTTTTCCCCCAGCACCCTCGGTTCCCGAGCCTCATTGGGCACCCGGTTCATGCTGCATATTTTGTTTATCAGGATTTGGTTTATCATGTCATTGTCTATTGACAGGACAAGGCTTCCCGGATAGAGGTCAGTCATTGCTTTTTGCAGCCTTTTCCTGGCGCGGGAAATTGCCCGGTGGACATATTGGTTTTCATTCAGGGGCTCCTTGAGAAAACTTTCCATATTGAGGGTAAGACAGATAGGAAACTTCATATCTACCCCATACACCGTCTTCCCTGTTCCTTGGTCAAAAATCTTGAAGAATCCCTGCAGGTTCAAGGTTTCTAAGAGGTCAGGGGAGTCCGAACCGGTTATGGTGTTATTATAAAGAACATAAGTGAAATCATTCTTTATGCAGTGGGACAGGGTTTCCGTGACCAAAATCTGGTCCATGCTGTCATATGTCCCGCTTGGGGCCGCAAATATCCCGTCAACAACAATAATCCTTCCCGAGGTTTTTTCTCTCACGAAATTTGCAATATAGGAGCTTTTAAATTCCGAGTAAACATCGGAAGTGCTTATCTTATGGAATGCCGAAAAGCCAAGTATGTTTAAATTCTTGGCATCCCTTATCAAGAGGAGTTTTATTTTTTTTGAATCGAGCCTCTCTCCGATTTTTTCATAGAAACCGGTATCATTTAAAACGTAACGGCCTATTTCATCGACAACCTTCCTGGTTAATTCGTCAAGGATTTCAATTTCAAAGGGCTTTGTCTTCAACACTGCCTTGTGTAAAGGCTCCCTTATGTAGAGATTCCTGTCGTATATGAAATTTTGAGCCATGGGGTCAATCAGGTTGGAAATGTCCCTGTTGTTGTCTATGTTCTCCCTTATTTGACTTGAGCTTATATCCTCCAAATAAACGGGCAGCTTGAGCTCCACAAGGGTTCCTTTTATCCTGTCCTTTGCTTCCTCGGCCTTTTTTAAGGCTTCTTCCGTAAGGACATCCTTAGCCCTTTTAAAAACAATGTGGTTGAAATGATGTATTGAATTTTTTGAAGGCCTATTTTTGTAGGCTGTTGCATTTATTATTACATCGCTTCCCACCACTATGTAGATATCCTTGTTGGGAAAGAGAGATTTCAACACTTTCAAATCATCATTGTTTGATAAATTCACGGGTATATCGTCGGAAAACAGGAATACCCCCAATTCATCCGCTATGGACATATTGATTATTTGTCTTCTGATCATTCTGGGCTGAACCTTCTTGGACCAGGAAAACTCATCCACGGCTAAGTACACGTCATAACCTAAATTTCTTATTTCCTTCACTATCCCCTTGTGACTCAGGGAAAAGGGGTCGAAGGTTCCGGGGAAAAAGGCTATGCTTTTATTTTCCCTTATGTCAAATTTACCCCGGAAAAACTCATAATCGCTTATAAACCTATAAATGTGGTTAAAGGAGGCGGAGTTGTTGAAAAAAAACAGCTCGCTCAATTCTTTCTCGCTAATCAAGGTTAAAAGCTTCTTGCAGATAAGTGAAAATATCTTGTGCTTTTGTTTGAGATTCAATATTTTGGAGCCGAAAATATACTGGCCTATCACCAAAAATGTTTCCTGCTTCACCTGGGTATTAAAGTTGGCAAGACCTCCCAAAATAATCCCCAGCATCCTGATGAGCCTTTTATCTATAACACTGTTGTCCTCTCCGAACCTCTCCTTATATTCGGGATAATGCTGGACCATGACTCCAAATGTGTGTATAACTAAAGCGCTTGACCGCTCGCTTGAATTATTGTATATGTTTTTCAAATCGGTTATAAACTCATCCAGCTCTTTCGGGGACAAAAGCATTACAAACCGCCCCAAATATTCGGGAATATACTTTGCATACTGCATTTCATCTATTTCAAGGCCCTTGATAAGTTCAAAGGCGACTTCATTTCTCTGGTCTATGGTAAGCATGGGACCTAACTTGACCAGAGAATTTCCTGCTTTATTTCGCACTGATTCCATAGCGCTAACCTTTACAAGATTGGCTAAGTGGGTTGCAGCCTGCAAAAGAGCAACCTCATTCCTTTGTGAAAGATTCTCCATTATATAATCGATGCTTATGGTCTTTACATTCCATGGGGTTGCTGCCTTGAGGTTGTTCAAAAATATATCCGATGTCTTGTACCAGTTGCCTGATAAGAGGGAGGAATATTTTTTAAGGAGGGAATCGGGTGCATTTAAAGATTCTGCCATCTTGTATTTCAAATAATTCATGCACAGACCTTCATCGGGGGAAAATTCCGAAATCAAATCCAACATCTCCTTAAGGCATTCCCCTTTTACCTTTATTTGTTTTACAGCCATCAGTAAAAATTGGGCCGCCATAAGTCTTGTGCTATATGAAGGCTCCCTGGTATATTTAACGGAAAATTTAAGGACATAGGTAAACTGGTCCTCATCATAAAGGTCCAAAGGAATGCTCAAGAGGGAATTCAAGCTGTTGAACTTGGCCGTTTCATCGTTTATGTCACCCTGAAGGTGGTTTAAGAAGACTTCTAAGTATTCTTTTTTCAATGTATTCCTCGGTGAATTGATGACGGAGTCAACAAATACCCTTAAAGAATAGCCGATCCATTCTTTTTGTTTGTCGGTCACCTTGTAGCCGGGAGAAAGGAAAAGTCCCAGATACTTATCCCACAGGGATAAGCCGGCATTTTCCTCGGTTTGCTTTATTTTGACATCCTCCGGTATTTCCTTTGTATATTTGGGATCATAATGAACAATGATTTTCCCCATCAAAATGGCAGCCTGTTTCCTGATGTCCCCTTCCCTGTGAACCAAAAGTTCATAAAGGAAGCTCAAGGCAAAGAGCTTTTCCTTTTGGGACAAATATATGGAATACTCCTCCAATATGTTTAAATAGGCCCTGATGTTTTTCCAATCCGTCTCGCTCCTGGCGGCTTCAATCATGCCGGTAAAGGTAACTTCATTGTTTAATTTGCTCATTAAGGGAATATTGTGGTCAAAAGCTTTATATTTAAAATTCTTCACAACTTCATAGCCGTCTATCAGGGCATAATCAACCGGCTTCACCGGCTTGGGCTCAAGTGAGCCCAAGTCCGTATTTATACCCTTGCTAATTAAGTATTCTTCAAAATCCTTCAGCTTGGAGTAAACTCTTATGTATCTCTTTTCCTTGGCTTCATCTACATTGTCCAATTTGTTAAGAATAATATCAAAAGATTCGGCCAAAGAAAAAATATGCATTTCTTCGCCCTCATGAGTTTTTTTGTTCTTTACTCTGAAATCGGCATATATGAGGAGGAGGGATTCCAAGGACAAGTTTTCAAGCTCTAAGTCCCAAGTCGAGTGATTTGCGGCAATTAGCCCTATTCCCGCCATATTGTACTTTATGAACCACTGGTCCGTATAATAATAATGCAGATATGCAACCCTTCTTTTTTCCAGCCCCTTGCAGCCGTACTTTCCTATGTCGTGGCCGGCGGCAGAGCCGGAAACAAGGCCTAAGTTAACCTCAAGTCCCGCCTTTTTAATCTGTCTTGCGACATGGGTTGCGACATAGTGTACGGTGGAAACATGGCTTAAGGTATTGTAGCCGTTAACCTCCCTGTCAAGCATCATCAGCTCATAGACATAGTTCTTTTCGAACACATCCAAAAAAGTCCGGTATTCCTGTTTGTTGGGAAGGTCCCTGATCTCTTCTTCGGTTAAAAATTCAAACTTAGGAATTTCCCCCATATTGGTTTTTTGTGAGTATTTTATAATCGTTCTCAATATTTCAAGGTAAATGACAACCGGAACTTCGTATGCAGGATTCAGCTTAATTGTAACAGCTTCCGGAAAGGACTTGTTCAACACATGCTGAAAAGCATATGCCAGCCAACCTTCAGGAGGTTCAGCCCGGTGAGAGTTTAAAATATCCGCCGACAGGTCAAGTACATTTTTGCACGTTACTTTTTCTTTACCGATAAAGGCTGACAGGTTCCTTAGGAAGTTCTTGTTTATCAGATAAGCTTGCATTTTCTCTTCGGAAATATCAATAGTTTTCAAAAATTCCCCTTTGGTCAGGTTAAATATTAACTCCTTATGTAATTCATTTAATGCTGGCCTGGTCATGGTTGCCCTCCGCGCAAATATCGTTTTCATGATTATAACACATGACCCCCAACCCCGCAATAATTAGATGACAAGGGGACGGGGGTGGTGTCATATATTTTTGTCTTGAAAAAACATTTTAATTATATTATAGTCTCTATATAAAACAAAATAATGGAGGCCTTTATGTTCTTATTGACTTACTCCTATAACAACAAAGAATCCGCAGGTTTTCTCAATGAAGATAAAACCGGCATAATACCTGCTTCTAAAGTATTTCAAGGAGCCGAAGATTTGGATATGGTCGGCGTCATTGAGAGATTTGATACTATGGAGCCGGAAGAAATAAAAATTATAATCAATACATGCAAGGATACAATAGACCTGAACCGGGTTAAAGTATTATCACCTATTCCCTACCCCAAAAGAAATGTAATATGTCTGGGTAAAAATTATTTAGACCATGTAAAAGAAGTTAAGAGTTTAAAAACCGTTAATTCCGATGTACCCCAGAAACCTATTTATTTCAGCAAGATTGCTTCTCCCGCCATTGGTCATGAGGATCTTGTGGATTCACATTCCAATGTTGTCAAACATTTGGACTATGAAGTTGAATTAGCCGTAATCATAGGCAAAAAATGCAAGAATGTATCTTTGGAGGAGGCAGAAAGCTGCATTTTCGGATATTCAATCGCCAATGATATCTCTGCAAGAGACATTCAAACATCCCACGCCCAGTGGCACAAGGGCAAATCCTTCGATACCTTCTGCCCCATAGGGCCATACATTGTACATAAGTCCAACATAGCCTTTCCGCCTAAATTAAAGATTCAAAGCTATGTGAACAAGGAACTGAGGCAAAAGGGCAACACGGGTGACATGATATTTGACATATCTTACATAATATGGGACCTTACCACCGGCATAACCCTGTATCCGGGAGACATAATCCTGACAGGTACCCCGGCAGGCGTCGGAGCAGGATTCAATCCCCCTAAATATCTCAAGCCCGGAGATAAGGTTGACTGCCTAATCGAAGAGATAGGAACCCTTTCAAACACCATCGCCTGATGACAAGGGGACGGGGGTAGTGTCATCAAAAGATATTTTCCAATGTTAAGCATTCATTTTCATCAATTACATTAAATAAAACCATCAAGTGCTCAAGCTCAGCTTGAGCCAATATTTTGTCTTCATTTTCAATATAAATATTAAGCTGCCTGAGCGAAGAGTCAATATTGTCAATGTCCCTTTGATTTATAAAGAACATCCACATTTTTTTTACTTGGTACCATTTGTCGGTGTGTTTTTTAATGTCTTCCCTCGCCCTTCCCCAGTCTTCATTTTTCACGATTTCTGTCAAGGCTGACAAATTGTCCCGATAATAGGTTGTAACAGGGCTTACGGACCCATAGTAGAACCATGCCCATATACCTATCATAGCCAATAATATGATTAATGAAATAACTACCATTCTCATGATTACCTCTTGTAAAAAACAAATTTGTCATCTTCATCGATGAAACCGTACAGGACATCTTTATAGCGGAGGTTTTCCTTTTTAAGTTTCTTGTCAAGTTCTTCTTTGGAAATATTTAATCTCTCCAAATTTTCATACATGATTTTTCCATCTAAAATAGTTGCAATGGGAATCCTTTTGACTCTTTTGGCCGACTGGCTTTCCGGGGCTATGATGCTCACTTCTCCGTTAGTTTCCATTATCACGTAATCTATATCTTTAAGGTTATAATAACCTTTTAGCCGCATTTGCCCCAACACGTCATTTATGTTGATCCTTAATTTGTTCATATCCTTAATATTAAACCTCCCATGGTCATAAATTACCGACGGAGTCCCGCATATGAGCTTTCTGGCTGAATTGCTCTTAAGCGTAATATAGGATATCAGGCATTGTAAAAACATGACAACGGCAGTTGCTATCAAACCATGCATCAGGGGTGCATCCAAGTCTTCCATGGGCATTACCGCAAGTTCTGCCAATACTAAAGACACCGCCAAATCAAAAGGCTGCAGCTCTCCCAAATCACCCTTTCCCATTATCCGCATGGCCAGGAGTAAAACACAGTACAATATTACCGCCCTTATGACAACTATCATTTTAAGCCCTCCTTAAAGTCAATCACAATTATTCTAACCTTACCTTCTAATAATATACAAAAATGGTCTGGCTCAAAATGGAGGATTGAATCTGAGAAAGGCAGCTTAAAAAAAAGATGGCTTCAAAAGAAGCCATAAATAAAAGTATATATTTGGAGTATGCAAAACGTAATTATCGTAAAGTACGCTTATAAGTTTTCTCTGATCAGGGGCATGCTCATACATCTCGGGCCGCCCCTGCCCCTTGATAACTCGGAGCTTGGCATTATATGAATCTTTATGCCTTCTTCCTCAAGTATTTGATTAGTTACATAATTCCTTGAATAAACAATTACT
>JAAYOE010000157.1 GCA_012520455.1 Tissierellia bacterium | reverse complement strand
CTTTGTCATCTAAGTGGGACAAAAAGGACCGTCCCCAGTGTCCCATTAGTGGTCTGATTTGAGCCCTGCCCCGCACATTGGAATTAAACTGTCGGGTGTTTTTCCGTAAAATTCACAGTATTTTAAATATGCTGCGTAAGTGGCTGCTGTTGTGTGTTCACAGTATATGCCCTTTGCTGCAAGGGCTTTTCTTGCTTCCAATATCCTGTTTTCAGGAGCTGTAATAGCCTTAATATTGTACTTATATATGTATTCCAAGATTTCTTCACCCCTCATGGGCACTCCGATGGCGATTCCTTCCGCCATTGTAGGTTTCGGAGTCACCTTGGCAGGGTGCCTGCTGTTATCAAGAACAGCTTTTGCAATGGGGTCGCAGTATTCGCTTTGCACAGCAATTATATTCGGCATTTCATTAATTATACCGCTGTCAAGGAATTCTTCCAAAGCCTTTACAACACCGATAAAGAGAGTTCCATTACCCAAAGGAACAAATATGTTTTCCGGTATCCTTCTTAGCTGCTCATATACTTCATAGATATATGTCTTCGTCCCTTCATAGAAAAAGGGGTTATATACATGATTTGCATAATATTTCCCTTCGTCATCAACTTTTTTCCTGCAGACATCGGCACAATGGTCCCTGCTTCCGGGAACTACGTTTACCCTTGCACCATGTGATTTAATCATATCTATCTTCTTCGGGGATGTCCCTTCCGGAACGAATATTTCGCATTCAATTCCGGCTTTTCCGCAATATGCCGCCACGCTGTTTCCGGCATTCCCGCTGCTGTCCTGGACCACCGAATCAACACCGATGGCTTTGCAATGGGCAATCAATACAGCTGCCCCCCTGTCTTTAAAAGATAAGGTTGGCATGAAATAATCCATTTTCAGAAGCACATCTTCGTCAAATTGTATCACCGGCGTCATGCCTTCACCAAGGCTTATATCACGCCAAAACTCCCCCTCAAGGGGCATGAAGGCTCGGTATCTGAATATATTCCATGTACTCTCATCCACCAATGACAAATCAAACTTGGGAGGTTTAAAATCTAATTTCCAAAGACCTCCGCAGTCACATTTTGCCTTTCTTGTTGATACATCTATTTTTGCATTGCATTTAGAACAAATATAACTCATACTGAACCTCCTCCACATTTGGAAAAAAAGAACCGTCCCCTGTGTCCCACTAATTATTTGTAAAGTAATCTATCAATATTTCTTTAATGTAATTATATCTTCTCGCATAGGAGTTTTCTATGCGAATCAGTTCAAAGCCGTGTGCCTTGCATATTTCGGCCTTCTTCCTGTCTCTTAATTTTACCGTTTCATCATCGTAGTGCTCCATGCCGTCCAATTCTATGGCTAAGATAGGGATTTCCTTTTTGCCGTAGACTTTTTCATATACAACGAAGTCGAACCTGCCGGTATAGAACAAATCGCTGTTGGTCAGATTTTCCTGAAATACATGGGCAATGCTCACTTCTTTGTGGACAGTGCATTTTCTTTTGTTGTATAACACATTGTCCAATGCATGTTTTAAACACTGGAGGAATGCTTCTTCCGTCTGCGTGGAATAGGGCTTTATTCCCAAAGCCCTTGATGCCATTGGTTTTTCCGCCACCTTGCTTGCACCGTTAGTTCTTACGTAATTTATAAGATCGTAAACATCATCGTCTTCGCCACACATATGGTGGAGCCTTTCTACGTTTTTCTTGCTTGATAATACTATTAATTGCTCCTT
>JAAYOE010000156.1 GCA_012520455.1 Tissierellia bacterium | reverse complement strand
AGAACGAAAAGAACCGTCCCTAAAAATGTTATTGGAGTATTCTGTCCAGCAATACCACAGCTTCGGCTCGTTTTATATTGTTTTGGGGTCTGAATGTATTGTCTTCATAACCCTTGATTAAATTATGGTATGCGGCTGCGCCCACGTATTCTCTCGCCCAGCTGCTGATTTGGATGCTGTCTGTGAAAACTCCGGCACCTTTGGAATATCCGTCCAGATTTACAAGTCTTGCCATAATTATTGCTGCTTGTTCCCTTGTAATATAATCTTCTGGGGCGAATCTTGTTTTCGAAACTCCGATTATTTCTCCTTCCCTGTATGCCTTTTGCACTTCTTCATAGTACCAGCTTTCTTCCTCTACATCCGTAAATGCAATTTCTCCGGTCTCCTCATAGCCAAAGGCTTTATTTACTATCGTGACAAACTCTGCCCTTGTGATGAAGTCTTCAGGTCTGAAAGTCCCATCGGGGTATCCTGTTATATATTCCATATCAAGCCATTTCTGTATCACAGGTTGCGCCCAATGCCCCACATAGTCTCTTGCCGGCAAAACCGACCCGTCATGCAGGCCTTCATACAGTGAATTTAACAATTCACCTTCCCAATCCTGACTTAATTCCCATATCATAGCACCCCCTAAGTTTTGCTCTCTTATGTATTTAGCCTTTAATCCAATGGAGTGGGAATCATCATAGCTTATAAATGTTTTTCCGTCATATAGCCAGGGGACCAGGGACTCGGCATGGAAATGCTTTGTATATTGGGGATTGTCGATATATTCTCTTTTAAGGGTATGGTAGCTCAATGCTTCACCCTCGTCATGATTTTGATACAGCCCATCATTAACATTTTTTGATACCCTGTATATATACCCGTAAAAGGGAAGGCCCACAATCAGCTTGTCCGCAGGCAAGCCGGCATTTAACCATGCTTTTACGCTTGAATCAATGCTTATTTTATATTGATGGGATTCATCCCCATTGTTATACAAGGGTGAATTAAAGTCGGAATACTTATCCCAAGGCCCATGTATATCATAGGTCATAAGGTTTACGTAATCCAAATAAATATGGAATTTTTGTACTTCAGTGTTATTTATGTAATAATTGCTTGCTCCGGCTGCAATAGTAAGCAAATAATCCTTGTTATCCTTTAATTCCTGAGCATTCAGCTTTTCACGAAGCTCCTTCAGAAGCAGGGTGAAATTTTCTTTGTCTTCGGGTCTGTTTGAATTGGTTTTCATACCTCCCCCTACAGGATACTCCCAGTCTAAATCCACACCGTCAAGCCCGTACTTTACGATAAACTCAACACAGCTGTCTGCGAATTTAGCCCTGCCTTCCTCCGTGGCCGCCATGTCGGAAAACTTATCGGACCAATCCCATCCCCCTACCGAAATTAAAACCTTTAAATCAGGGTTGATTTTTTTAAGGTCTTTAAATTTTTTGAAATTTTCAGGGTCCTTGTCCGGATATCCCATTTCTATTTCGTAATCCCGGCTGATATTTGCAAAGGCATAATTAACATGGGTTAATTTGCTGATATCTATTCTTTCCGGAGTAAAACCCGTATATGACTTCCATGCAGGATAGTAGCCTATAATTATTTGCTGATTTTTTTTATTTTCGTCTCCAAGCCCGGCTTTTTCAATTCCTTCGGATAAAAGAGACCCTGCTTGTCCTATGTAAAAGATCATTATAAAGGCTGCTGCCATCAATAAATACTTTAATTTCGTCTTCTTCATATGCTGTATGATGTACATCTGTATACAACTTGCCTCCTATAAAACGTTTTTTTAATTATAGCATACGGGTTCAGGTTTTTAGCTTGAAATAAAAGGCAGTTTCATTTACTCTTTACTCTGCTTCCATTATAAGTTAACCGCCGTATTGATTATCTTATGTTTTGCTTGTACAATATGGTAGTCTGAGTTAAAATTACTTATACTCATTAAGGGATAAAAAGATGATAAAGAATGTTAATCTGACAGAGGGAAAAATACGGAGTGCGTTGGTAAAATTAGCGCTTCCCATTATGGGCACTTCATTCATACAAATGGCATACAACTTGACGGACATCATGTGGCTGGGCAGGCTCAGTACCGATGCTGTCGCAGCTGCCGGCGCGGCAGGCTATTTTTTGTGGCTTGGTTCAGCCTTGGTCATGGTCGCACAGGTGGGAGTTGGAGTTCATGTGGCACAGTCATATGGGAGGGGAGATTTGGAAGGAGCAAAAAAATATATTGACAATGGTTTTCAGCTCAATATATTGATAGCCCTATCATATTCTTTGGTATTATACTTATTCAGACACCAAATAATAGGGTTTTTCAATATTGAAGATGCCTATGTAGTTAAAATGGCAGTTGAATATTTGACGATTATTTCAGCAGGAATTGCTTTTCACTTTTTGAATCCTGTTTTTTCTGCAGTTTTGAACAGCACCGGAAACAGCGTCACTCCTTTTAAAACCAACACAATCGGATTGATTGTCAACATTGTCATTGACCCCTTACTCATATTCGGTTTCGGCCCCTTCCCTTCATTAGGCATCAAGGGTGCAGCCTTGGCTACAATATTGGCTCAATTTTTAGTTACCCTTATTTTCTTAATTATAGGAAAAAAATATGACACCATTTATTCAAATGCGAAAATAATAAGCAAACCTAATTTTCAATTTGTAAAAGATATAATCAAGGTTGGATTTCCCCCCTGTGTTCAGGTAGGTATCCATGCCCTTATATCAATAATTGTTACACGAATACTATCAGTCTTTGGTCCAATGGCAATTGCCGTTCAAAGTATTGGCTCGCAGATTGAGTCCGTCACATGGATGACAACCGAAGGTTTTTCTGCGGCCATATCTGCCTTTGTAGGGCAAAACTACGGTGCGGGCAAGATAAAGCGGATAAAGGAAGGATACAAAAAAGGCATTCAAATTGTAGGGGGCATCGGTCTATTTGCAACCATATTGTTAATTTTCGCTGCAGAACCCCTGTTTACCATATTCACTCCCGATGACCTCCTTGCCATAAAAGAAGGGATAGTATACCTGAGAATATTGGGTTTGTCTCAATTTCTTATGGCAATTGAAATCGGTACGACAGGAGCCTTCAACGGGTTGGGAAAAACAATTTATCCTACGGCAAATGGAATAGTACTGAATGTTTTAAGAATTCCTGCGGCACTGGCATTAAGCAAAACGGCATTAGGATTATCAGGAGTTTGGTGGGCAATCAGCATTTCTTCCAATTTAAAAGGATTAGTCTTATTTGTTTTATTTTATTTCTACCGGAAGCATTTTGAAGAGATAAATAAAAGATTAGGTTAATATTTAACCTAATCTATACTTCCCAACCATTTCTTTCAGTGAATATGCCTGCCCTGATAATTCCTCGCTTGACGCAGCAAGTTCTTCAGCTGAAGAGGAATTTGAATGAACTACTTCCGTAATTTGTTCAATGCCTATATTGGCCTCTTTTATACTTTCTTTTTGCTTTTGTGAAGCTTCAGCAATTTCATTCACAAAGGAATTTGCCTGATTAATTTTTTCAACAACATTTTGCAATGATAGCTCCGTATCTTTTGCAATCTTCAATCCCTTTTTTACTGCATTGGTAGAACTGAAAATTAATTCTGAAGTATTTTTGGCAGCTTCTGCACTTTTTAAAGCCAAATTTCTTACCTCATCTGCAACTACCGCAAATCCCTTGCCTGCTT
>JAAYOE010000155.1 GCA_012520455.1 Tissierellia bacterium | reverse complement strand
CATATAATTACATATATCGACATATTTGCAATATTTTGAAAGCCAAAGGAAGATGCATTATGTATATTGGAAGCGTGAGGTTTTTTAAGCACTTAATATACTTGGCCTTAATCATTATTACCTTGCTTATCCTGTTGGGTATAAAGGTACTTGTTGACATGGTATTTATAAACACCAATCTTTCTTATGCCCAAGAAAATGATGCAATAGCTGCAGAAGATGATAAAGATGATTCCCAAAGCCCGGAAGATGTTGTGTTAATTGCTCAAGACAATACAAATATGCCGGATGCGGAAGGAAGTATTGTTTTAATTGATATAGAGAAAGCTCCAGAACCTGAAGAATCAGTTGAAGAAGAAGCGGAAGCAAATGAAAATGATGCTCTGCAAAAGATACAAGACCTAGGCCCAAAAATCGAATACCAATCCTTATATCCCGAACTTTACAATGAAATGCCGGTTATTGAAGAACCCCAGGGGAAAAATGCATATTTGACCTTCGATGACGGGCCCTCTTCCAGAACCCTGGAAATTCTGGATATTTTGAAAGAAAGGGATATAAAAGCCACATTTTTTATCGTATCAAATAATAATAACCTTGATATCCTGAAGCGGATAGCAGAAGAAGGACACGCCATAGGGATACATAGTCATTCCCATAACTACTATGGCATATATAAGTCTGTAGAAACTTTCCTGGATGATTTTAACACATGTTATAACAAGATATATGAGGTAACCTCCGTCAAACCTGAAATTTTCCGTTTTCCCGGAGGAAGCATCAATGCCCACAATGTAGGCATTTACCAGGATATTATATCGGAAATGCTGAGACGAGGCTTTCTTTTTTACGACTGGAACGCATCTACGCAAGATGCCGTTGCAAACATGACTCCCGCGGCAATAGTCCAGAGTGTGAAGGATACCATAAAGAATCAAACCAATGTAATAGTCCTGGGACATGACAGCGAAAGCAAATACAATACAGTAAAGGCCTTACCCGAAATAATTGACTTTTTGCAAAAGGAAGGATATACCTTTGGCAAGCTTGATAAGGGTGTGGCACCAATAATATTTACATATCAACAATAATTAGTAAAATCGGAGGATGGGAAATGAACAAGAATTTTCAACAGGCGTTTAATGAAGTGTTTTCATTGAAAAAAGGCAAAAAAAATCCGGATATAACAACGGAAGAAGAAAAGGATAAAGAAGATTTAACGGAAAATATCAGTCCTGCACCTGCTGATGAAAAATATGAACCTTCCCAGGAAATCAAAAGCAGCAAGGGGCCTTTGTTCGGCAAGAAGTACCTGAGTGAAGATAAGGATTATGACCCTTCGCAAAAAATCACGGTTATTACCGAAGATACCAAGATAACGGGAACAATTGTAACCAATTCAAAGCTTTTGATATCAGGAATTGTGGAAGGTGATATCGAGTGCAAGAACGCCATCACGACTAGCGGCAAAATATTCGGCAACATTAAGTGTGAATCTGCAGAAATTGAAAATGCTCAGGTAGAAGGCAACATAAGCGTTGAAAACAAGCTGCTGATAAAAGCCAATAGCGTTATTACAGGGGACTTATCAGGGAAACATATTGAAATTTCAGGAATTATTAAGGGTAATATCAATGCTGACCAATATATCAAGATGTGCAGTGATGCTAAGGTAACCGGAGACATAGCTGCGTCAGCCTTATCCATAGATTCAGGCGCATCTTTGCAAGGAAATGTCAGTGTTCTGACCAAATGATGACAGCACCGGAAAATCGGAAAAACTGCCTGAACCGCAGCAATAAGAGGTTCAGGCTTTCTTTATTAACTAGCTTATGTTTATTTGACATACAAGCAATTTAGGATTATTATTAATATAGTTTAATGTAATTTCACAAGAGAAATTATTAATCTTATAGTTTACTCATAAATTTAAGGAGGAATTATGAAAAACAAAAAATTGGTGATGATTCCAGGACCGACGCCTACAGTAAGAACCATTAATGATCAAATGGGAAGAGAGACGGTCGCATTCGGAGACCCGGAATTTGTTAAGGACTTTAGAGAGTTAATCGTTGATTTGAAAGAAATGTGGAGAGTTGACGGCGAATGCTTTGTTGTAGCCGGAACCGGTACCATGGCAATGGAAATGGCAGTTGCCAATGTTACGAAACGGGGAGACAATGTATTGATAGTATCCAACGGATTTTTCGGTGACAGATTCATTGATATCTGTACCAGAAAAGGTCTTAACGCAGATGTGCTTGCTGCCGAATGGGGAGATGTAGTCACTCCGGAAGCAGTGGAAGCAAAATTGAAGGAAAAAAACTATGCGGCAATTACCGTTACACATGTTGATACTTCCACAGGCGCCCGCGCACCGATTGAAAAAATCGGCGAAGTTATGAAAAAATTCCCCGACACCGTATACATAGTTGACGGAGTTGCAGCTACTGCCGGAGAAAGAGAATATGTGGACGATATGAATATTGACATATTGTTTACAGGCTCACAAAAAGCCTTTGGAGTTGCACCGGGTTTGGCCATAGTATGGGCAGGACAAAAGGCACTTGCCAGGAGAAAGGCTTTGGGAACCATTCCCGAATACTATATTGACTTTGAAAAATGGATTCCCATAATGAACGACCCTTCAAAATACTATGCGACACCTGCCGTAAACATGATCTGGGCCCTTAAGGAATCGGTAAGAATAATAAAAGAAGAAGGTCTTGAAGAAAGATACGACAGGCATGAAAGAGTATCCAACGCTTTCAATGATGCTTTAGAAGCTTTGGGCATGAAGCCTTTGGCAAAGAAAGACTACAGGTGCTCAACCCTTTCATGCGTACTTTATCCGGAAGGAGTAAATGACGCCGAATTCAGGAAGACTTTGGCTGAAGAAGGAGTTATGGTGGGAGGAGGCCTTGCAGCATATGCAGGTAAAATGTTTAGGATAGGCCATATGGGCAACATTGACGATCATACGGTTTATTCGGTAATAGCAGCCATTGAAAGAACACTGATAAAACTAGGGTACAAGTACGAAAAAGGAATCGGCTTAAAGACATTACTTGAAAAGATGTAACTGACATCTCCTATATATAATATATAAAGCAGCTTACCCT
>JAAYOE010000154.1 GCA_012520455.1 Tissierellia bacterium | reverse complement strand
CTCATACATTGCGTTAAATCTTGCCACATCGCCTTTTGCTTCATTGATTTTGGATTCCCTGTAGGACTCTGCCTCCCTTACCAATTTATCCGCCTTGCTTTCGGCTTCAGGCAGGGTTTTATTTCTGTAAGCCAAGGCTTCGTTTATCCTTGTTTCCTTTTCCTGCTTTGCAGTTTCGACTTCCTTGAAGGCCTGGATTACTTCTTCCGTAGGGGGCTCACTGTCTTGAATCTTAACATCCAGGAGCTGGATTCCCAAATCGTAGTTTTCAAGCTTGTTGACTATTTTTTCCTTTATTTCCGCCTGAATTATAGACTTTTCGGTCGTCAATACCCCGTCTACATTCTTTGAACCGATTACGCTTCTTGCAGATGATTGGGATATCATCTTCAATATTTTTGCAGGTTCATCAGAATTATATAAGTATTTTACGGGGTCTGAAATTTTCCATTCGATAAAGAAGTCTATATTTACAATGTTAAAGTCTCCCGTTATCATTTTTGCTTCATCCGCTATGGATGTAGCTGAATAACTTTCATACTCGCTGTCGCTCAGGTAGCCTATTTGTAATTTTTGTGTTTTATTTACTGCCACCTTAGTCACCCCTTGAATGGGATAAGGCAGTTTAAAATGGAGTCCTGCCGATTCCACGCCGGTCACCTTGCCAAGTGTCGTAACCACCGCCTGTTCTGTTTCCTCAACCGTGTACTGACAAGACAGTATTATGCTGCCTGCAATGAGCAGTACGGGTAAGATCAACAAAAATTTTAACTTCCCGGGCTTTGGGGAAGGTTTGCTCTCAGCCTGAAGATCTTGATTATTGAAATCATAGTTTTGAAAACCATCAGGCTTTTTTATCATCTTTAAGAGATTAATAATAAGATTTCTAAAATTCATGTCCGCTCCTTTTTCAAAATTTAAGATTAACCCTGAACCGGGGATTCATCGCAAGATTGGTTCATTTTGTATTAATTATACCATACATATTATTCGATAAAAAGAAGAAATCCATATTATTTATTACCAAAGGGATGTAAAAATTGACAGAATATTTCTTTATTTCAGGTGGAAACTTAAGTTAACACAGGAATTCAGACAGGAGTAAACATGCAACTCAAACAAAAGAAAATAGATTTTAACATAATAAGTGACGACAATAAATTGCTGGTCTTTAATGAAATAAACAATCATATTTTACTGGATGAAAAACCATCCCTCTTTCTTGACTCCATATCGGATACCGAGATTTTTAAAAAATATCCTTTTTCCATGCTTTATAAACTTAAGGAAACAGACCAGTCCCCCATCCATCATCCTGAAGGCAATGTCTGGAACCATACCCTCCTGGTTGTAGATCAAGGGGCAAGTCAAAGAAATAAAAGCAAGGATGAAAAAGTATTTATGTGGGCAGCCCTCCTTCACGATATAGGAAAGGCTGAAACTACAAAAAACAAAAAAGGCAAAATAACAGCTTATAACCACGAATCAGTGGGGGCTGATTTATGTGTAAAATTCCTTGAGGAGTTTACGACGGATAAAAAAATGATTAACAAGGTCAGGGGGCTTGTCAGGTGGCATATGCAAATACTCCATGTGGTGAATAACATGCCCTTTGCTGACATTAAAACCATGACAGAAGAAACAGATATCTATGAAATTGCTTTATTGGGCTTTTGTGACAGGATGGGAAGGACAAATGCAGATGGAGTAAAAGAAAGAAAAAATATAAAAATATTCTTGGAGAAGTGCAGGTCCTTTTGATATTTTATATTCATTGACTAAACCGGGTACAAGCTGTATTATTATTTCATACGAATGTATGAGGTGAACCATGCCCAATTTTGCAGCTTTTTTATCTTATGTTTTCATAACTACCTTTACACCGGGACCAAATAATATAATGGCCATGTCTAATGCAGGCAGGTACGGATTTAAAAAGAGCATAGTATTTAATGCAGGGGTTTTTTGCGGATTTTTGATTATTATGGTGCTAAGCAGTTTTTTAAGTTTTACCCTGTACAGCTTAATTCCCGCAATAAAACCTTTCATGACCTTTATAGGGGCTTCTTACATATTGTGGCTTGCATGGAAAACATATAAGAGCGACCCCCACGACAGGGATGAAAGGAAGGCTACCAATACCTTTACGGCCGGAATACTGCTTCAATTTGTCAACGTAAAGGTCATAATATATTGCATTACCATAGTATCCACCTTTATTGCCCCATATTACAAATCTGTTTTTATCTTAAGCATGTTTTCATTGTTTTTGGCATCCGTAAGTTTTATGTCCACCTGCAGCTGGGCAGCCTTCGGTGCCGTATTTCAAAAATTCTTAGTTAAAAACCACAAAACCGTCAATGTAATAATGGCGCTCCTCTTAGTCTACTGCGCCCTTTCATTCTACATCTGAGATGACAAGGGGATGACAAGGGGACGGGGGTAGTGTCAT
>JAAYOE010000153.1 GCA_012520455.1 Tissierellia bacterium | reverse complement strand
TAACAGTTTTGACGGCGGCATGGTAAGCGGAGAAAAAATTGAAGGAAGATGGGGAACATATTTTGCAGTTCCATTGAACACTATAATGAATGCCAATGAAAAGAATACAATTATGACAAGAACAAAGGCAACTGAGCTTATTACAGATGAAGAGGGAAGAGTGACCGGAGTTAAAGCAGTAAAATATGACGGTACAGAAGTTGAAATTACTGCTAACATGGGGGTAATTTTAGCGACAGGCGGATATGCATACAACAGAGAGATGGTTATCGAAACCAACGACTACTGGGATAAAGACGATTTGAAACCCGATATTTTATCTACAAACCGTCCTTTATCCATGGGTGAGGGAATTATAATGGCTCAACAAGTGGGGGCTGCAACTAAAGGTATGGATTTTACCCAGTTGATGCCTTTAGGCTGGGTTGATACAGGACACCTGGCAGGAGGTACAGGTGAAAATGTAATTTATATAAGCCCTGCGGGAACTTCCAATGCAGGAAAGAGATATGTTGATGAAAGTGCTGAGCGTGATGTTCTGTGTCAAGGAGCTTTTGACTACGGCGGAGAAAAGGGCTTGTTCGTAGAAATATCTAATGCAGGAAACAGAACAAAGGAAAACAACGTGGAAGGCAGGCTGTATATTTGTACCCTTAAAGAAGCAGCTGAAATGTTAGAATTAGATGAAGAAACAATTAAAAATACAATAATTGAATATGATGATGCAGTTCGTACCGATACTTTACATGAGCTTGATGTACCAAAATCTGCTGCAACAGCATTAATAGGAAACTATAACGAAGACGGTTCATTTAACGAAGAGGGCTTGCTGGCAGTTCGTTACCTGGCTCCGTCAACCCACCACACAATGGGCGGTTTAGTTGTTGATACTTCACGTCGTGTATTGGATAAGGACGGCAAACCCATTGAAGGTTTATATGCTGCAGGAGAAGTTACGGCAGGCTTCTTTGCAGGCAACCGTCTGGGCGGTAATGCAGTTGCAGAGATAATTGTTTCCGGTAGAATTGCCGGTGAAAGTGTAACCAAGAACAAATGATATAAATGTAATGCAAAATCCCCCAAACACATATGTTTGGGGGATTTTATTATGCTAAAATGATAAAATTTTGAGAATTTCTCCTTGAATAAGATATCGCTATGTAATATAATCAGAAAAGTTAAATAAGTGTTTTCTTGGCACCCACTTAAAAAATCAAGGTTTTTTGGTGACTCCGAGAATTATGTTCGAAAGGAGTTTTTTTGATGAAGAAAAGCAACCGTTATATAACACGTACGGCTCTTATTGCAGCGGCATATGCTGCTTTGACCTATGCCTTTGCATGGATGAGCTATGAACAGATACAGTTCAGGATATCGGAAATATTGGTCCTGTTTGCATTTATAGAGCCAAGATACGGTCTTGGCTTGGTTATAGGATGTATATTGGCTAATCTTGCAAGCCCTTTAGGTATAATTGATATTGCAGCAGGTTCCTTTGCAACATTTTTAGCCATAACTTTTATAGTTAAAGTGAGAAGGATATTCGGCTTGAACAAAAAAGCGCTCATCATCGCAAGTCTGGGACCTGTTATTTCAAACGCTTTATTGGTTGGAGCAGAATTAACTTATATATTTAACACACCCTTTTTATTGAATGCATTTTACGTTGGAGCAGGGGAGTTTGCCGTAGTTACCCTCATAGGCACGGTGGTTGTAAATACAATTATGAAAAATGACAGCCTTATTGAAAAGCTATCCTTTAAATAACTCCCTCACTTCGCTGAGGATGACAATAGTGTCATAACTATGAATAACCCCCAGGGTGTCATTCTGAACCTAGTGAAGAATCTCATGGGATCCTTCGCTTGCGCTCAGGATGACATAACCTGAGATACTTCGGTCCGCTGAGGATGACAAAGCCGAACGCCATTTGGGAGCCAGAATCTCAAGGCGTTTCTTTCTGTTGAAATACTTATTTCACTATAAATAAATCTATCTCCATCCATGCATACATTGGTTGGCTCGTTAAATTTAATCATGGCTGAATTAAGCTTATCATAGGTCAAATACTTGTTTATCTTGGGATTTTCCAAATGTTCTCCCTTTTTGTAGCTGCCAAGCAGGGTAACTATTTTTGGCCTTGAAATATTCTCCACAAAGCAAAGGTCAAGAATACCGTCGTTTAATTCTGCCAGGGGAGCACACTTGTATCCTCCGCCGTAATACTGGCCGTTTGCCACAACCCCTATCAAAAAAGTACCTTT
>JAAYOE010000152.1 GCA_012520455.1 Tissierellia bacterium | reverse complement strand
TAAGGGCTGCGAATTATGCACATATGTTTGTCCGGTTAACATTATAGTAATGGACAATAAAAAAATTAATAAAAGAGGATATCATCCCGCCACGGTTACAAATATGGATAAGTGTTTAGGATGCGCAAATTGTGCCCTTATGTGCCCGGATACGGTTATTAAGGTCGAACGGGAATTTGTATCAGAGAGGAGATAGATGGTATGACAATAGAGTTTATGAAAGGAAATGAAGTAATAGGTGCTGCGGCTATTAAGGCAGGATGCAGGTATTTCTTCGGTTACCCCATCACTCCCCAGAGCGAACTGCCTGAATACATGGCAAGAGAATTACCCAAGGTTGGAGGAGTCTTCCTGCAGGCAGAAAGCGAAATAGCCGCTATTAACATGGTCTACGGAGCCTCGGGAGCCGGGGCTCGGGTGATGACTTCTTCCTCCAGCCCGGGTATCAGTTTGAAAATGGAAGGTATTTCTTATATAGCAGGTGCCGAACTCCCATGTTTAATCGTGAACATCGTAAGAGGAGGACCCGGCTTAGGGGGAATTCAGCCGGCCCAGTCAGACTATTTTCAAGCCGTAAAAGGCGGAGGCCACGGAGATTATCGATTAGTGGTTTTAGCCCCTAATTCCATACAGGAATTAAGTGATTTGGTGATGGAAGGGTTTGATATAGCAGACCAATACAGGAATCCCGTCATGATTTTAGGCGACGGCATGCTTGGCCAGATGATGGAAGCAGTGGAATTCAGGGAACCAAAAAAACGAAATTTGCCGCCAAAGAATTGGGCAACAAGCCTAAATAACACAAGCTCAAAAAAAATAATAAATTCACTCTACATTCAACCGAAAGACCTGGAAAACCATAATTTGAGATTACATAAAAAATATGAAGAAATAAAGAAGAATGAAACCAAATATGAAAAATTAGAAACGGATGATGCAGAGATAATTCTGACAGCTTATGGCACCACATCAAGGATAGTAAGTAATGCAATCAGGTCCTTAAGAAAAGAAGGAATAAAAGCCGGCATAATCAGGCCCATAACACTATGGCCCTTCCCCTACAAAGCCTATGAAGAAGCCGCAGATAGGACTAAAGCATTTTTAACGGTCGAAATGAGCATGGGTCAAATGATAGAGGATGTTAAGCTGGGCGTAAACGGAAAGAAACCGGTGTATTTCTGCGGAAGGACCGGCGGAATGATTCCTGACTCGTCAGATATCGTTGAAAAGGCCAAAAAAATATTAGGGGGTGAGATTCAGTGAAAACAGTATTTGAAAGAACCAAGGCTCTTACACCAGCAGTTATGCACTATTGCCCCGGCTGCACCCATGGGATAATACACAGATTGGTTGGAGAAGTATTGGAAGAATTGGATGTGCTAAACAAGGCAGTTATGGTTGCACCTGTCGGATGTTCCACCTTTATTTATGATTACATCAACTGCCATACCCAACAGGCAGCTCACGGCAGAGCTCCTGCTGTTGCCACCGGCATAAAAAGAGTCCTGCCTGAAAGCGTGGTATTTACTTACCAGGGAGATGGAGATTTAGCTTCAATAGGCACGGCAGAGATTGTCCATGCAGCAATGAGAGGAGAAAAAATAACTGTCATATTCGTTAATAATGCAATTTATGGAATGACAGGAGGCCAGGTAGCCCCTACCACATTAGAGGGGCAGAAAGCTTCAACGGCACCCTTGGGCAGAGATAAGTCTCACTTCGGAATGCCTATCAGAATGTCAGAAATGTTAGCAACATTAGAAAGCGCAACTTTCGTTGAAAGAGTATCTGTTCACTCCCCGTCCAACATCCGAAAAGCAAAATCGGCCATCAAGAAAGCTTTTGTAAATCAAATATCAGGTGAAGGATTTTCCATGGTAGAGGTCTTGTCAACCTGCCCTACAAATTGGAAGATGACACCCATTCGTGCCCTTGAATGGTTGGAAGACAATATGATACCATATTATCCTTTAATCAATCTTCGAAATCCAAAGGAGGTGGAATAATGGCC
>JAAYOE010000151.1 GCA_012520455.1 Tissierellia bacterium | reverse complement strand
CTTCCTTTAATAATATATACAACAGTCCGAGGGAAAACAGTTTTGTCGTATCCAGCGCCGTCCCCCTGTATGACAGGGAGGGGAAGATGATCGGGGCCCTGGCAAGGGACAGAGATATTACGGAAATTGTAAGACTGAGTGAGCTCTTGAATAAAACCCGGTCAAACCTATTGAGGTTAGAACAGGAATATTCTAAAATGTCCTCTGCCGGAGAAGCCTACTTTTCGAAAATAGTCAGCAATAACGCTGCTTTCATAGAAATCATAAACTTGTGCAAAAATATATCCAAAACACCCCTGAACATATTGTTAAAAGGGGAAAGCGGTACGGGAAAGGAATTGTTTGCTAAGGCAATCCATTATGAAAGCGGCAGGAAGGGAAAATTTATCCCCATTAACTGCAGCGCCATACCGAGAGAATTATTTGAAAGCGAGATTTTCGGATATGAAGCAGGTGCCTTCACGGGGGCAAAAACAGAGGGGAAAAAGGGAAAATTTGAGGAAGCGGAAGGGGGAACAATTTTCCTGGATGAAATAGCAGATCTGCCCTTAGAGCTTCAACCAAAGCTATTAAGAATTTTGGAGGATGGGGTAGTAACTCGAATCGGAGGAAATAAACCCAAGAAAATAGACGTTAGAATAATTTCCGCTACCAACAAGGACATAAGGGACCTTATAGACCAGGATAAATTCAGGAAGGACCTATATTACAGGCTTGACATTTTTCAGGTTAGCATACCCCCCTTAAGGGAAAGGAAGGGTGACATTCCCCTTTTGGCAAACAGATTCTTGCAGGAATTCTGCATGGAGCAGGGTATAAGCATAGTGGAAATACCAGAGGAAATACAAAATATATTTTTCGAATACAAGTGGGAAGGAAATGTAAGGGAGTTAAGAAATGTCATACAAAGGTCTGCAATAATTGCATCCCAAAGGGGAGAGAATAAGATTAAAAAGGAATTTCTACCTTCATATATGCAAAACATAGAAGTGGACCAAATGAACAAGCTTATTAATTTAAGCGAATTAAGGGGCAGTACGGGATTAGAAGAGTATTTAGGCAGGATAGAAAAGAGAATTATCATAAAAACCTTGGAAGAAGTGAAATTCAACAAGGCAGAAGCAGCTAAGAAGCTTAAAATTCCAAGGGCCACCCTCTACTATAAGATGGAGAAGTATGGAATTAAGTAACTGTTTTTGATGACAGTACCCCCGTCCCCTTGTCATAGAAAGGAAGAGTATGGAGAAAATAAAGTTGGCTGCAACTTCGGCCTTTGGCCTTGAAGCAGTCGTAAAAAGAGAATTGACAGACTTAGGTTATGAAAATATAGTTACAGATAACGGCTGGCTGTATTTTGACGGAGACATACAGGATATATGCAAAACAAACATAAATTTGAGGTGTGCCGACAGGGTCATGCTGGTTATGGGCCAATTCGAAGCCTTGAGCTTTGAAGACCTCTTTGACAGAACCTATGACCTTCCTTGGGAGAAATGGATAACCATGGACGGGAAGTTCAACGTTAACGGTAAATCCGTCAAGTCAAAACTCTACAGCACCCCTGACTGCCAGAGGATGGTTAAAAAGGCAATTTCAAAAAAGCTGTGCCAGTATTACGATACGGATTGGATGCCTGAAACAGGAGCCGAATTTACCGTATTGGTTTCAATTCACAAAGATATTGCTACAATATCAATAGATACGACGGGAGCAAGGGAAGGCTTGTTTAAGAGGGGTTACAGGGAAAAATCAATGGCGGCTCCCTTAAAGGAAACCATGGCTGCTGCCATGGTCAAGCTGAGTTATTGGAATAAGAAGAGGGTCCTCTATGACCCCATGTGCGGGTCAGGGACAATTCCTATTGAAGCAGCCTTAATAGGAAGGAATATTGCACCCGGTCTAAACCGGACCTTTGCTTCCATGGAATGGCCCTTGGTTAAAGAGGAATATTGGAAAAATGCAAAGATTGAGGCAAGAAAAAATATAGATTTTGATTCCGAAATTAAAATATACGCTTCCGATGTAAGTGAAAAGGCAATAAGAATAGCAAAAGAAAATGCCATCGAAGCAGGGGTTGATGACTGCATAGAGTTCTTTGTAAAGGATGTAACCCATATCGAAAAACCCATGTGCCCATACGGGGTCTTGATAACAAATCCCCCATATGCCGAAAGGATAGGCGATGAAGAACAGCTGACCAAGATTCATAAAAGGTTAGGTCAGGTTTTCGGAAAAGACAAAACCTGGTCAGTGTATGTAATCACTTCCTCCATTAATTTCGAAAGGGAATTCGGCAGAAAAGCAGACAGGAAAAGAAAACTCTTCAATGGAGACATGAGAGTTGACTACTACCAGTATTACGGGGAAAAAATGCCCGAAAATAAAGGAAATTCCCTGTAATTAAACAAAAAGGCATTGAAATATATATCTTTTTATTGTAAACTTAAAATATGGAAATATTGTTTGATTTTTTTTAATATTGTGGTATTATTAAGACTACAATATTAAAAGGCGGGTAAGTATGGTAGATGAAGTAAGCGCAGGAGGTATAGTTTTTTTTAAGAACAGCATATTGATGTTAAAGAAGTTTAACGGAGATTGGGTGCTCCCCAAAGGAAGAGTCGAAGAAAACGAGTCTTTAAAAGAGACTGCCTTGCGTGAAGTATACGAAGAAACGAAAGCAAAGGTTATTCCTATCAAATACTTAGGTAAAATCAGCTATGAATTCAGCCGTACCTTAAGCCTTGACAAAATCCACATAAGAAAAGAAGTTCACTGGTATTTGATGATGGCAAAAAACATGAATGTAACCGCCCAGAAGAACGAAGGTTTTGTGGATGCAAAGTTTCTGCCCTTTGAAAAATCAATGACTATTGCCCGATATGATGATGAAAGAAGAATCATCAAGAAGGCTGTAGATGATATCAGATTCCACTCATATAAATAGGTGATGCCATGACTTTTTCTTCTAAAGTTAAAGATGAACTGTCCAGGACCGAAATAAGCGATGAGCGGAGTGCTAAGGCCGAAGCTGCTGCATTCGTGAGAACCGTCGGTTATATCACAATCAAGGGCTTAAATAAGGTGGAATTCGAATTTTTGACCGAGAATGCAGCGGTTGCCAGACGAATATTCAAAGTATTGAAGGCTGCCCACAACATAAATGCGGCAGTCAGTGTTTCCAAAAGCAACCGGCTGAAAAAACAGAATAATTACATAATAAAAATCAACGAAAAGCTAACCAGGCAATTTCTTGAAGAAACTCGGATGATCGAGGACAATGATTTAAATATAATGAATTTTAACTACAAGGTGCCTGAAGACTTTATAGACAGCGACTTGTGCAAGAGAGCCTACATTAAGGGTTCATTCATGGGGTCAGGTTCCATAAGCAACCCTGAAAAGTCCTACCATGCGGAATTTGTGAGCAATAAGGAAGCCCAGAGCAAAACGATTCAGGACATATTGAAAACGTATGGAATAATCGGCAAAAATATTTACAGAAAGAACAACTATGTTACATATATTAAAGAAAGCGAACAAATTTCCGATTTATTGGCCCTCATGGGGGCAAA
The DNA here is from genome assembly GCA_012520455.1 of Tissierellia bacterium. Taxonomy (GTDB): domain Bacteria; phylum Bacillota; class Clostridia; order Tissierellales; family Sedimentibacteraceae; genus Sedimentibacter. The sequence continues at coordinate 4,565 of JAAYOE010000151.1, read as the reverse complement.
TAACGCTGTCTTGGATTTTGAAAACATAAGAGCGGTCAAGGAAACCAGAAACCAGATAAACAGAGTGATCAATTGTGAAACTGCAAATCTTGACAAAATTGTAGATACTTCAATGAGGCAGATAAACAATATCAAAATATTAAAGAAATATAAGGTTATAGACCAACTTCCGGAAAGCTTGAGGGAATTAGCCTATTTAAGGCTTAAACACAGCAACGCCAGTTTAAAGGAACTGGGTCAAATGCTAAATCCCCCCTTAGGCAAATCAGGTGTAAATCACAGACTAAGAAAAATAGAAGAAATTGCGGAAGATTTAATTGAGCATGAAAAGAGAGGTGTAAAAAGTGAGATCACAAAAAGTAGTGTTAAAAAATAAGATTGGACTACATGCGAGACCGGCAGCCATATTTGTTAAAAAGGCAAGAAATTTTGACAGTGAAATAATAATTAAAAAAGGCATCCAGGAAGCAAACGGTAAAAGCATCATAAGCATCATGGCATTGGGAGCTACCAAGGGGGATGAATTGGTAATTATCACAAAGGGCTCCGACGAAGACAAGTGTATTGCCGAGTTGGCCAATTTGTTGGAATTCATGGATGAAGAAGAATAAAAAATGAGGGTTAAACCCTCATATTTATTGCAAAAAAATATGAGGATTATAAGAGATGCCCTTAAATAAATATTAGGAGAAAAAATGGAAAATAAAGTTTTAGCTCTTGTAGAAGGAAGAGAAATAAAGGAATCCGATTTAAAGCTTTTGGTAAAGAATTTAGGCCAGAATGCAGCATATTTTCAAGGGGAAGAAGGAAGAAAAAAGCTTATTGAAGAATTAGTCATGCATGAACTCATGTATTTGGATGCCGTGGAAAGAAATTTAGAAAGTGAAGAAGAATTTTTGGAAGTATTCAAGGAAATGAAAAGGTCCATGCTCCAGCAATACAACCTGAGGAAAATGTTCAATTCAATCACCCTGTCGGATGAAGAATTGAAGGATTTTTATGAAGAAAACAAGAAATTGTACAATTTGCCGGAAATGGTGGAGGCAAGCCATATATTGGTTGAGACGGAAGAAAAGGCGGACATGGTACTGGAAGAGCTAAGAGGAGGCTTGTCCTTTGAAGATGCAGCCATGAAGTATTCTTCCTGTCCTTCAAACCAAAGCGGAGGAGCCTTGGGACAATTCGGCAAGGGCCGGATGGTAAAGGAATTTGAAGATGCGGTCTTTTCAATGGAGGTTGGTGAAATAAGCTCCCCGGTCAAGACTCAGTTCGGTTACCACATCATAAAACTGACAGACCATACCCCTGCAAGGACTGCAGACTTTGAAGAAGTGTACCAGGAAGTAAAAGATAATTATTTTGCCATAAAGCAAGAAGATGTATATAGGAATAAAAAAGCTGAGCTGACTAAAAAGTATGATGTCGTAATATTTGAATAAAATGCGCTGAGCCCTGAATATGTCAGGGCTTTTTTGTTTTTTGTCAAGGATAAGATTTGCTTATAGATGGGCCTCCAAGCATAAGTAAAACGAATTTGTTTTAGCCCGGACACCTATGATACAATTTTTCTGTTGAAAAAATATTATCAATGAGGTGTCAAATGAAGAAATTTAGTTTTATAAGCATTATTTTAGTGCTTGTCCTGATATTGACGGCAGGATGCACAGGTCAACAAGCTGCTCCTCCTGCTCAGGAAGGCGAACAAGAACAAGCGGAAACACCGGAAGGTGAAGAAGCAGAAGATGAATTTAATCCCCAGATATTGTTTAACGGCTCATCTACCTTAGCACCGGTCATAGCTTCGATTTCCACAAACTTCATCGAAGGCTACGTTACCTGGGACAAGGTGGATCCATCATTCCCCGAAAAGAATATTGCCATATATGTATCGGCAGGCGGTTCGGGACAAGGAGTTAAGTCGGTTATTGACAAAACAAGTGATTTCGGTATGGTAGCAAGAACCGTTAAGGACTCGGAAAAAGAACAGCTGCCTGAACTTCAGGAGTTTTTGGTGGGTATAGATGCCCTTACTTTGGGAGTAAATCCAAACAACCCTGTATTGACGGTTAAGGATAATTTAACTAAGGATGAAATTGTAAAAATATTCTCCGGAGAATATAAAACCTGGAAGGACCTGGACGCGTCTCTTCCTGACAAGGAAATCATTGTTGTTACAAGGGATATAGGGGGCGGTGCCCATGAAGTTTTCCAGTCGAAAGTAATGGGTGATGTTGAGGTTAAGCCTGATGCCATACAAGCTCCGTCCATGGGAGCCCTGGTTACAAAGATAATTGAAAACGAATATGCGATCGGTTATGCATCATTCGGAGTTGTAAACCAAAATATAGGAAAAGTGGCAACATTAAAGGTTGACGGTGTAGAAGCAACAAAGGAAAACATCCTTGGCGGATCATACATAATTCAAAGACCCTTATTAGCCATTATAAACGGCCGGCTTACCGAACCCCAGCAGGCATTCATTGACTATGTAATGAGTGAAGATGGAATGAAGGTAGTAGAAGAAATGGGTTTTGTGCCGGCTAAATAAGAATAAAGGCACGGGGGCACCGGATTTTGTGCCCCCTTTTAGGGGGTTATTATGAAAGACCTTAAAGAAAATATTTTTCGCACGATAATTACCATTGGAGCGGTATTGTCCGGCATATTGGTTCTGCTGGTATTTTTTTATATATTGAAAGAAAGCATCCCCTTCTTCAGGGAAGTCAGCTACAAGGAATACTTATTTAGCAGCTCCTGGAGACCCTTAAGTACAAATCCGGCCTACTCTTTCCTTCCCATGATTTCGGCAACCCTCTATGTTTCATTTTTGGCAATTTTAATTGCTACTCCCTTAAGCGTGGGCTGCGGGTTGTTTTTAAGCTTTAATACAAGCAAGAAAAGTTCAAGGATAATTCTTTCCTTTATTGACATGATAGCAGGGATTCCTTCCGTAATCTTCGGATTTTTGGGCCTGGTTCTCCTTGTTAAATTCTTGGAAAGAAATTTAGATATGGTATCCGGAGAAAGTGTCTTGGCAGGTGCTTTGCTCTTATCCGTAATGCTCTTTCCCTATATAGTCACGGGATGTACGGAGACATTTATGAAGGCCAAGGACATTTATTATGGGGCTTCCCAATCCTTAGGTGTTTCCAAATGGTATACCATGAGGAGGATAATACTTCCATTTGCAAGAAAGTCAATATTTGTCAATATGATTTTGGCATTGGGAAGGGCGATAGGTGAAACTATGGCGGTGATGATGGTTACGGGAAACTCCCCCATTTTTCCCAAACTCCTGGGCAGGGCTGAAACGATACCGTCCTTGATAGCCCTTGAAATGGGAACAGCCACCTACAAAAGTCTTCACTATTCTTCCTTGTATGCAGCCGGTCTGATTTTAATTATCTTGGTATTGATAATTCAGGTTATTGCATATATGATTAATAAGGCAGGAATGAGGCGTATCGGATGAGAGCAAAAGAATTAATGTTTAAGTTTTGGGTTATCCTTTCAGGGATAATAATTACTGTAATTACCTTTGGGTTGTTCTTATATATTTTGTACAAGGGTATAGGAGTTGTTACGCCGGAATTCATCATAGGCTCTCCGAAGGGCATACCGTTAGGTACCCAGGGAGGAGTCTTCCCTGCAATTATGGGCTCCATCCTGTCAGGACTTATCTCGGGGATTTTGGGCGGAGTTTTGGGCTTATGCACTGCCATTTACCTTAATTACTATTGTAAAAATGAGATTATACGAAAATATATACTCAATGCCCTTCAGTGCCTGGCGGGGATACCATCGGTTGTTATCGGCCTGTTCGGATACACCTTTTTGGTAGTCGGGCTTGGAATAAGCAAAAGCCTTCTCAGTGCATCCATCACCTTGACGGTGATGATAATTCCTTTTATTTCGATTCGGATGAAGAAAGCATTGGAAGAAACATCCAAGGAGCAATACATAAGTTCGTTGAGCTTAGGGATTCCCAAGGGCTACACAATAGTTAAGCTGATTATTCCAAGCGCATTTAAGTATATTATGACCTCCTTGGGCTTGGGGACGGTATTTGCCATGGGAGCCACAGCCCCCATAATGTATACGGGAGTTGTAATAGTATCAGGTGTGCCCGGAAAGCTGACAGACCCCTTCATGGCCTTGCCCTATCATTTGTATATATTGGTAAATGAGGGCTTGTCAGTTGAAATGGCCTACGGTACTGCTTTTGTACTGATTGTAATTGTACTCTTTATAAATATTGCCTGCCACTTTACGGGCAAGAACGAGGATGTGTAAATGATAATAAGAACAGAAGATTTAAGTGTATATTACGGATACAAAAATATATTAAAGGATGTAAATGTAACCTTTGAGAAAAATAAAATCACAGCAATTATTGGCCCTTCAGGCTGCGGCAAAACAACATTTCTCAAAAGCTTAAACAGGACTATCGAGGAATACGGCGGGAAAACAGAAGGAAACATTTATCTGAACAATGAAGATATAATGAATATACCTGTTCAAAAATTAAGAAATAGAATAGGAATGGTTTTTCAAACACCCGTTGT
>JAAYOE010000150.1 GCA_012520455.1 Tissierellia bacterium | reverse complement strand
TTTTTCTTTGTTTATCCTTGGGGACAACACAGGTTCCGGATGCCCTGCAAACTACCAGGGGCTCTTCCAAAACGTCGCATGCCGAATCGCTTATGTCAGGCCTGGGTACTATCACCTTTCTTGCTTCAAAGACCATTTTTCTTGAAGAGTTCCCTTGGGATACTATTTCTCCCTCTGCTTCGATGTAATCTCCGGCATATACCGGTGCCAAAAATTCCACATTGTCATAGGCAACAAAGAGTCCTTCGTCTCCGTCATTTCTTATTAAGAGCTCTGTCGCCACGTCTCCGAACAAGCCTAACATTCTTGCCCCGTCAACCAAGTTTCCTCCGTAATGGGCATCTTGTGTGCTCATCCTAAGTCTAATCAATGATTTCATATCTTCCTCCTAAATTTTTTGCTCTTGTCACTTGCCCTGTGACAAGCTAATTTTAGCATTTAAAAGAGGGCTTGTCAAATTTGAAATCCTGCCCTCAAATCCATCTCTTTAATCCCTGAAAGCGTCCTTCATTTTTCCGAAGAAGCCTTTTTTGTCGTCAGGTTTTTCTCCCATTTCATTGGCAAACTGGACCAATATGTTTCTTTGTTTTTCCGTCAGTTTCTTTGGAACTTCTATTTTAACCCTCACATACTGGTCGCCTCTCCCTGCCCCTCTTAAATTCTTGATGCCCTTGTTTCTCAGTCTGAAAACCGTTCCTGTCTGGGTTCCTTCCGGCACTTCATATTTTACCTTGCCGTCAATGGTGGGCACTTCGATGGAACCTCCAAGGGCTGCCTTGGCAAAGGAAACGGGTATTTCACACCAGATGTCGTTTCCGTCCCTCTCGAATATTTCATGAGGCCTTACATTGATGTAGACATAGAGGTCTCCGGGAGGGCCTCCCCTCTCTCCGTGGTTTCCTTCCCCCCTCAAGGGGATTACCGAGCCGGTGTCGACTCCCGCAGGGATGTTGATTGACAGCTTCCTTGATTTTTTCTCCTTGCCGGAGCCGCTGCAGGCGGTGCAGGGTTCTTCCACCACTTCGCCGGTGCCGCCGCAGTTAGTACAGGTTCTGGTGCTTGCAAATTGCCCGAAGGGGGTTCTCTGCACCGTTCTTATGGTGCCGGTGCCCTGGCAGTCGGGGCAGGTTTTCTTGCCGGTGCCTGCCTTTGCCCCTGTTCCGTCACAGATATGGCATCTTTCTATTCGATTTATCTTAATATCCTTTTTTGTACCGAATGCTGCTTCTTCAAAATCTATATCAAGCTTTATCTTCAAATCGGACCCTGCCTTGGGTCCGGTTCTCTTTGCCCTTGTAGCTCCGCCGAAGCCTCCTCCGAAGAAGTCTCCGAATATATCGCCGAATATATCGCCGAAGTCGCTGAATCCTCCCCCTGCGCCAAATCCGCCGTTTTGGTCAAATGCCGCATGACCGAACTTATCGTATTTAGCCTTCCTGTCCGGGTCCGAGAGTACTTCGTATGCTTCGTTTACTTCTTTGAACTTTGCTTCTGCTTCTTTGTCGTTCGGGTTCAAATCAGGATGGTATTTCTTTGCTAATTTTCTGAATGCTGCCTTTATCTCCTTTTCATCGGCGTCCCTGCCGATTCCAAGGATTTCGTAGTAGTCTCTTTTTGCCAACTTACCACCTCCTTACTCTAATATGCGACATAGCGGACTGGTTTGTCATCCTGAGCGCATGCGAAGGATCTATTCTGTCATCCTGAGCGCACGCGAAGGATCTCATGAGATTCTTCGAGCTAAAGCTCTCAGAATGACAGTTTGTGAGTTATTCATAACAATGACACTGCCTTGTCCGGTGTCCGGCGGGGACGGTTCTCCCCGGACATCCAAGAGGTCCTGCCACATGAACTAAGCTAAATCCTCCTAAAGGATTTAGCTTGGTTCTATTATTTGTCGTCCTTTATTTCTTCAAAGTCTGCGTCCACTACATCATCCCCGGGTCCTGCCGCGCCTTGGTCAAAGCCGGCACCGCCATCAGGCCCTGCCTGTTGGCCTGCCTGGGCATATAGCTTTTGTGCAAGGTCGTTAAACACCTTGGTAAGCTCATCGGTTTTTTGTTTCATTTGAGCTGTGTCATTGCTTTCGATTGCTTTTTTCAGCTCATCCGCAGCAGCCTGGGCCTTTGCTTTTTCTTCCGCTGAAATCTTGCCTTCCAAGTCCTTCAGTACTTTTTCAGTCTGATATAGCATTGTGTCTGCATTGTTCTTGATTTCGATTTCTTCTTTTTTCCTTCTGTCTTCTTCTGCAAACTGCTCGGCTTCTTTTATTTTCTTTTCTATGTCTGAATCTGACATTTTTGTGGAAGCAGTTATTGTTATTTTTTGCTCCTTCCCTGTTCCTAAATCTTTAGCGCTTACATTTACAATACCGTTGGCATCTATGTCAAATGTAACTTCTATTTGCGGAACTCCTCTGGGTGCGGGAACTATGCCCGATAACTGGAATCTGCCCAGGGTAATGTTGTCAGCAGCCATGGGTCTTTCACCCTGCAATACGTGGATGTCAACTGCCGGCTGGTTGTCCGCAGCCGCTGAGAATATCTGGCTCTTCTTTGTAGGTATGCGGGTATTCCTTTCGATTAATTTGGTAAATACTCCGCCCAAGGTTTCAATTCCAAGTGACAGGGGAGTAACATCAACAAGCAGTATATCGGTTCCGAATTCTCCTGTCAATACCCCTCCTTGAATTGCAGCCCCTAAGGCAACGCATTCGTCAGGGTTGATTCCCTTGTGGGGATCTTTTCCGGTCAATCTTTTTACTGCATCCTGAACAGCGAGAATTCTTGTGGACCCGCCAACCAACAACACCTTGTCAATTTGAGAAGGTGTCAGCTTGGCATCTGACATTGCTCTTTTTACGGGCTCTATGGTCTTTTCAACCAAGAATGCCGTAAGCTCGTTGAATTTTGCCCTGGTAAGGTCCATGTTCAAGTGTTTCGGTCCTTCCTGGGTAGCTGTAATAAAGGGCAGGTTGATTGTCGTGGTCATTGCGCTTGACAATTCCTTCTTTGCCGTTTCTGCCGCTTCCTTTAACCTCTGAAGGGACATTTTGTCTTTCCTTAAGTCGACTCCGTTTTCTTTTTGGAATTCGTCTGCTAAGTAATCCATTATTACCTGGTCGAAGTCATCTCCGCCAAGCTTATTGTTTCCCGATGTAGCCTTTACCTCGAATACGCCGTCGCCTATTTCAAGTATAGAAACGTCAAATGTACCGCCTCCAAGATCGTAAACCATTATGGTCTGCATCTGGGTCTCCTTGTCGACACCGTATGCCAGGGCTGCCGCCGTAGGCTCGTTTATTATTCTTCTAACGTTTAAACCTGCTATTCTGCCAGCATCCTTTGTTGCCTGTCTTTGACTGTCAGAGAAGTATGCCGGTACGGTAATTACTGCATCTGTAACTGTTTCACCAAGATAACTTTCCGCATCGGCCTTTAATTTTTGAAGTATGAATGCGGATATTTCCTGAGGTGTGTATGCCTTTCCGTCAATGTTTATTTTTCGGTCGGACCCCATGTCTCTTTTTATTGATGTTATTGTCCTGTCCGGGTTTGTGATGGCCTGTCTTTTGGCTGTTTCTCCCACCAATCTTTCCCCGTCCTTCGTAAATGCCACTATTGAAGGTGTGGTTCTCTTGCCTTCCACGTTGGCTATAACAACGGCTTCTCCGCCTTCCATAACAGATACGCATGAGTTTGTCGTACCTAAGTCGATTCCTATAATTTTGCTCATATTTTCCTCCATTAATGATTTAAAATAAATTTATTATCTGATTTAATGTTTTGTCGTTAATTGGCTTTTTATATCGGTGTCATTGCTTTGAATAACCCGAAGGGTGTCATAACCCGGAGGGTGTCATCCTGAGCGAAGCGAAGGATCTCATGAGATTCTTCGGGCTGAAGCTCTCAGAATGACAGTCTATTTGTTATTCATAACAACGACATATTGTTATGACAATGAATTAGGACTTCTTACATATTCTGACCATCGACGGTCTGATGAGTCTGTCATTTACAGTATATCCTTTTTGAAGAACATCAATTACTATTCCGTCATCGAATTCTTCACATTCTTCAAAGGCCACTCCGTAGTGCAAATTATGGTCAAATGGTTTGTGCAGGGCTTCTATTTCTTTTAAGCCCTTTTTGCCTAAAATTCCCATGAGCTGGTTGTAAACCATCACTACCCCTTCCTTGAAAGGGTCTGATTCCGATACTTCCGCCGCTATTGCTCTTTCAAGGTTGTCGATTACGGGAAGCAAATCGCAGATCATAGCTGATACTGCATCCCCGTAAGTTGCAAGCTTTTCCTTTTCTGTCCTGTCCTTATAGTTTAAATAGTCTGCCTGAAGCCTTAACAGCCTGTTGTTAAGTGCTTCTATTTCTTCGTTTTTCTTTTCCAATTCTTCATTTTCCTTTGTTATTTCTTCAGCTTCCGCTGTCTGTTCGGTCTTTTCTTCGGATTCTGCCCCTTGGTCGGTTTTTACCCCGGCAGTTTCCGGTTTTGTCTCATCGGCTTCTTTGGTACCGGTTATTTCCGTCTCTTTTATCTCCTCCGAAGCTTTATTTACTTCATCATGCTTCTTACCTTTTGCCATTTCTTCACTCCTTGTTTTCTATGCTGTAATTTTGATTGATTATATCGCTTATTGCATCGGATATGGACTTAACCGTTGAAATTACATTATCGTAATCCATTCTCGTCGGTCCTATAACTCCGATCCTTCCGATCAGCTTCCCGTTAAGCTTATAGGTAGCGGTTATCAAGCTGCAATCTTTTAATTCCAAGTGCTTATTCTCGCTGCCTATGCAAATGTCTAAATCACTATCGCCGGTATGCTGGAGAAGCTTTGCAAAACTTGATTTATCTTCGACAAATGAAATGAATTCCCTCGCCTTAACTACGTCGTTGTATTCGGGCAGGTCTAATATATTCGTAATCCCGTCCGAATATACATTTAAATCGTCAAGCTTTGCTATTTGCTCCATCAGATAGGGCAATATTTCCATCAAGGCATCGCTGCTTGTTTCTTTGGATATATACAGCTCTTTGATTATGGTGTCCTTAATTGTGTCGATATCCTCCATTTTGTAGCCGTACATCCTTTCGGAAAGGGATGCCGATATTTTTTCCAACTGGTCAAAAGGTATGGGGCTGTTCAATCTCAGCATTACCTGTTTAACAATATTTGCCTGCAGTATGATGAGCATCAATACCTTGTGTTCGGAAACCGGCACCAGCTGGATTCTCTTGATGACGGACTGCTTTAGCTGAGGTGCCACAACGAATGATGTATATCTTGTAAACTGTGACAGTATCCTGACGGAATTTTTGAATAATTCATCCAATTCGTTCGATTTTTCCTCAATTATTTTCCTTAGCTGGGCTAAGTTGGGATGTCTTGAGGATTTTATCTTTTCCCATAAATCATTCACATAGTATCTATATGCTTTATCCGTTGGTATTCGACCTGATGAAGTATGAGGCTGGACTAAATAACCCATGTCTTCCAAATCGGACATTTCGTTTCTGATTGTAGCAGGGCTGACTCCAAGCTCATATTTTTTTGAAATTGTCCTTGAGCCGACTGCTTCGGCATTATCAATGTAACTTGTGATAATGGCCTTTAAAATCTTTACTTTTCTCTTGTCCAAAGACATTTCATCACTCCTTTTCTTTGTTAGCACTCTCCTTGATTGAGTGCTAACTCCATAATATTAAGATACTACTTATAATGTAATTTGTCAATACTATAAATTTAAAAAAAGCTGTGGCCGGTGGCGACAAGGGGACGTCATTTTAGGGACGGTTCTTTTCATTTTAGGGACGGTTCTTTTCGTTCTTAACTTATTTAAGTTATTTTAGGGACGGTTCTTTTTGGACATTTTTTCCATTGAGAACCGCAGATAACACAAAATCAACCGTGTTTCGGAATTATGTCATATATTCTTTTAAATGCTCAAAATTTTAATTAATGTGTGAATATATTCAGGAAATGCCCATAAATATGCTCAAAATTTCAAGTATTGTGTGAAAAATTGTGATAAATCCGTAAAAAGTCACACATTAATTGAAATTTTGAGCATTTAGTTATAAAAGTTTATTTTGTAGTCGCTCATGTTCCCTGGCCTACCCTTTATGAGTTACAGAGAATGGGCAGTGTCCATAAGAAACAATTCTCCATCATTATTTTTGTCCAGAAAGAACTGTCCCTCTGGACAAGAGCCGTCCTCATGTGGGTTTATTGTCATCCTGATGACCTCATGAAATTCTTCGGGCAAAGCCCTCACCTCAGAACGACTCAATATCTGAATCCCTTAGAATTACATGAATGAGGCGAAGACGTAGTTTGATATGTCCATCCCCCTGTGGGTCAGGCGGATGCCTTCATCATCCAAGTATATCAGATTATCTTTTAAGAGTTTTTCGATTTGGGCTTTATAGGTTTCTTCGAAGTCTCTATTAAATTTATTTTTAAATTCCGCAAATTTCAGTCCCTCGGTAAGTCTTAACCTCAGCATTATATATTCAAACATCAGTTCATCTTCATCCATTACTTCCTGTATGTTTCTTTTGAATCCTTCCTTCCCGCTGCTCAATGTATATTCTTTTAAATTTGAAGGGTTGCTGTATCTTGTGTTTCCCATAAAGGAGTGGGCAGATGGTCCAATTCCTATGTATTCTTCCTGGTTCCAGTATTTCAGATTATGCCTGCACTCATATCCTTTGACGGCAAAGTTGGAAATTTCGTACTGCATCAAGCCGTGCTCTTCCATGATGGTCCTGCCGGCATAATACATTTCCCTTTCAAGGTCTTCTACGGGCATAGTGATTACCTTATTTTTTTCCAATGAATACATTTGGGTCCCCTCTTCTAATTTCAGGGAATAAAAGGAGATATGCCTTATATCTTTCGAAATCAACTGATAAATTGTATCTGTTATATCTTCAAGGGTCTGGCCCGGTATGTTGAACATCACATCCGCATTAATATTGTCAAATCCCTGCTTTTGGGCTAAATCTATCGCTTGTAAGGCTTCACTGAAATTGTGAATTCTCCCTATTCTTTTTAATATATCATCCTTTAATGATTGGATTCCTATACTTAACCTGTTAATTCCCGTTTCTTTGTAAATTTTTAAGTTTTGTGACAGGGAGTTTGGATTTGCTTCCATGCTTATTTCGGCATTTTGTGCCACCGTAAAGGTATCTTTTACGGCAGCTATCAGTTTCTCAATATTTTGGGGCATAATAACAGAGGGAGTTCCTCCCCCGATAAAAATTGTGTCAACGATGTAATCCTCAAGCTCTCGATAGCCTTTTATTTCATCAATTGCCGACCGGATATATGAATTTTCAGATTCTTCGTCCCATTTCACCGAATAGAAGTCGCAGTAGCCGCACTTTTTGATGCAAAAAGGAACATGTATGTAAATCCCTAATTTTTTCATAACTACCTCATGTTTATCATTGAGTTTGTCATTGCTATGAATTTTTGCAATGTGTCACCTAATGAAGTGAAAAATCTCATCAGCTCACGCATTGTCATTCTGAACGCATGTGAAGAATCTCGCGATCCTTCGTTTTGCTCAGGATGACAAAACTCGTTCAGGATGTCAATGCTTCGCTGATACACCAAAGTGGGACAGTAAGTTGCCCCACTGTCCCACAATTATATCACTCATATTCGATTATGCAACACACTATTTATCAGTCGCCGGTTTTCATAAACACTTCTGCCATATACAACTGATTTATTCGACAGCCGCTTCTTTGG
>JAAYOE010000149.1 GCA_012520455.1 Tissierellia bacterium | reverse complement strand
TGGAAGGCGCAGCCTTTGTCATTGCTATGAATAAGCTACGTGTCATTCTGAGGGCTTCAGCCCGAAGAATCTCTTGAGATCCTTCGCTTATGCTCAGGATGACAAAGCGCATACTCTCAGTATGACAAAGGTTATTCGCCCAGGATGACAAAGCTTTGTGACTTAGTCACGGTAATAGTATTTATATCCGATAAAATAAAATCATAATAAAAAAAAGGGAGGAATAAATATGAATATAGTTAATATTACAAAGGACAATTTCGAGCAAGAAGTATTAAAGTCAAATAAACCGGTACTTTTAGACTTTTGGGCAGGATGGTGCGGACCCTGCAGGATGATATCCCCGATAATAGATGAAATAGCAAGTGAAGTTACAGATGCAAAGATTGGCAAAGTAAATATAGATGAACAGCCGGAATTGGCATCGGCTTTTGGTATTATGAGCATACCAACACTGGTAGCCGTGAAGGATGGAAAAATTGTCAACAAAATGGTGGGAGTGAGGCCTAAAGCATCAATATTACAAATGCTGGCATCATAATCCTTTCCTCTAAATAAAAATACCCAACCCAATAAGAGGAACCTGATATCTCATTATTGTTAAAATGATGAACCTCCAAAAAAAGGCAGAATACCGACTGCCTTTTTTAATTGAATTTATCAATATAAATGATATAATAAATACCAGACAAGGATCTCAAGCAAATGGAGAAATTATGAGCGGTTTAGCCCTAAAAATAGTGGCCCTGTCCACTATGATAATCGACCACTACGGAGCAATTTTTCAAAATGATATAATCATTTTCCGGATAATCGGAAGACTTGCTTTCCCGATTTATTGTTTTTTGTTGGTTGAAGGTTATTATCATACTAGCAATGTAAAAAAATATGCCGCCAGGCTGCTGGTATTTGCTTTCATTTCGGAAATACCTTTTGATTTGGCCTTCTTCGGCGAAGTGGGTTTTAGGCATCAAAACATATTTTTTACCCTCTTCATCGGCCTTGCAGCCTTATATTTTATAGATAAGAAGGAATTTGAATTTTGGGGAAAGGATGTTAAATTCAACAACAAGGCATTAATTATTTTTGCAGCCTCTCTTTTAGCAACCTTTCTCCGGACAGACTATCAATTTATAGGCATTATTTATATATCAATATTTTACTTAATGAAAAATCAGCCAAAACAAAAAAAGTTTCCCCTTATAGCCCTTATCATGTTTGCCGTCAACATGGCATCCGGCATGATTCAGCAGTTCTCACTCCTTGCCTTGGCGCCTGTATATTTTTATAACAATAAACAAGGAAGGAAAAACAAGATTCTGCAAATGAGTTTTTACTTAGCCTACCCCTTGCATTTATTGGTCTTTTATTTAATAAAAAATCATCCTTAGCTCTATTGCCAAGGATGACACTATCTTATTTTTTTATGTAGATCCTTTCTATTTCGGATAGATACAAGGTATGATAATCTTTTTTTGGATAGAATTCATTATCTAAGTCTTTGATGATAAAGGACTCCGGCTTCATATCCTGGGTATATAATTTCCTGCAGACAATAACCATATCGGCTTCTTCAAAATATGGAACATCATTAACTAAGTTTACCGTCAAATTGCTTTTGGAAATTTTGTCATCATTCCTGCCGGAAACAGAGCCTAAATAAGACAGGGTTTTCTTGTATTCCTTATCAAAAAAACACAGTGTAAACCTATCTGAACCATCAACAAATTCCTTGGTATATCTTTGAGGTCTCATTACCGTATAAGCAACCTTTTTATTCCACATTATTCCGAACCCGCCCCAGGATGCGGTCATGGTGTTGATTTTATCGTCTTTTTTTGCTGTAATCAGCATCCATCCGTCATTAATCAGTTGAAAAATATTTTTGTCCAATTGTTCGGGTTTTATTTCTTTGTAATTATCCATTGACACTACTCCTTTATTTTTTATTATTAATTGTCAGAAATTGTTTAGAATTTTGTATGCTTTCAATTCCTTTTAATTATACCATAACTAAACATTTATATTCAATAAGAAGTCATAATATCTGCCGGCTTTACCAGAATTTAGTTTAAATTTTGTAATAAACTTGTAATATATGACTTTCAGTTCATAATTGTGTAATATATTTGTTACATTTACCAATTAAACAAGATATTGAGGGTTTTTTTACTAAAAGTACCGTGTTATAATTCGTCAGTAACTAAAATTCAGTTACACACTTCCGATGAAGTGTTGGGGGTATAGAATATATGAAAAGGAGAAAGAAATGAAAAACAAAATTTTAGTATTAACATTAGCACTTATAACAGCACTATCTTCAACATCTGCATTTGCAGCAGAACAAGTGTACTATACAAACTATAATATTTATGATTTGTTAAAAAATTACGGTTTCTATTATGAACCGACATATAATAATAATGTTCAGAAGGAAGAAGCTCCTGTAAATAAGGGAGCCCAAACAGCTCAACCTGCTTCAGCAGTAAAAGCGGAAACTAAGGCAGACACACCTGCTGCCCCATCAGTATCAAACTATGAGAGACAAGTAGTCGAACTCGTAAATGTTGAGAGACAGAAAAACGGTTTGGCACCCCTGACTTTAGATCCTGCAATATCAAACGTTGCAAGAATTAAATCAAAGGACATGTCTGACAACAATTACTTTGCACATCAATCTCCAACCTACGGAAGTGCGGCAGATATGCTTACGCAACACGGCATCAGATACACTGCATGGGGTGAAAATATAGCAGCAGGCCAAAGAACACCTGAAGAAGTAGTGAATGCCTGGATGAATTCACCGGGCCACAGGGCAAATATACTTGCATCACACTTTACAAAAATAGGTGTCGGATATGTGAATAACGGAAGACCACACTGGACACAAATGTTTACAAACTAATATATAATGAAAGGCAGGCTTTAGTTAAGAGCCTGCTTTTCATTTTAGGATCGTTGCTGTAAACAACCTGCAGGGTGTCATTCTAAACAAAGTGAAGAATCTCATGAGATCCTTCGTTACACTCAGGATGACATACTTTTAAATGAATTCTGTCATATTCTTTCTGTATCTTGCAGGTGCGAATTGGAACTGCAATTTAATGTTTTTCCTCTCCTTAATTGCCAAATCGGTGAAGTATTGTTTCCATAATCTATGTATCATGTCTTCATTTGAAGAAAACTCCACATTGTCAATATTGATGTTTTCTTTTATCTCCCAAACATTATCCGCATACACAACTGCCTTTTTTCTCTTTTCATCAAAGATGATGAATTTTTCATACTTATACCTGTCCGCAAAATGGTCTGCCAGCAATACGCTTATGTCATTGTCGGGAGAATACTTGGCATACAAAATTCCTCCTATATCCGAGAATCTCAGTATGCCTAAAACCCTGTGTTCCTCCCTTGCCACCCTTTTATATATTTCATTTACGGGAAGGACCTTTTCGTGGGTATAGAAGTTCATGGTGTTTTTTCCGTATTTAAATGCAAATATCAAAAACTCCAAAATTATGTTTTCTTTGTTGGCATCATTTGAAAGGTAGCAATAGTAAACACTGATATAAGCCTCCTTGGAAATCTTTGAATTAATCGCGTCACTAACTGTTTTTGCCTTTAATATGTCCGTTTCTACGATTTCCGACGGGTATGCAAGGGATTGCTGGTAGTTTGACATTTCATATATGCCTGCAGCCCTTTCTTTTTTATAATGATGATAGATGCAGGTCATCAAACCTTCAAATGTGCCGTCATACAAATAATCAACCATCTCACAATAATTCAAAAATACTTATTTGCCTTTGAATCTCCTTCATCCTTATTTGAGCTTTTATTGCTTCCGGGTCAAGTTTTACATTTCCGTAATATTTTCCTTTCACCGTTATAAAGTATTTTGCCCTTTTTAGGACAGTCCTCATTTTTTTGAGAGAATCATAGGAAATTTGAGCATTCTTCCTTTCTCTTATTATCCTTTGAGCGCTGGTTACCCCAAGCCCCGGTATTCTTAAAAGCTCTTCGTAGGAAGCCTTGTTTATTTCTATAGGATACTTGTCAATATTTCTGAGGGCGTACATCAATTTGGGGTCAAATTCCAAGTCAAGATTCGGCTCGTTTTCGGTAAACAAGTCCGAAGAATTAAAATAATAAAAGCGCATGAGCCAATCCGCCTGATACAGCCTGTGCTCCCTCAATAAAGGAGGCATGGTGCTCAGGGCAGGCAGGTTGGGTGATGACATGACCGGAATATATGCAGAAAAAAACACCCTTTTCATCCTGAACTTGTCATACAGGTTTTGTGATAAATCAAGAATGGTTTTGTCGGTGTCGGGAGTGGCTCCGATTATCATTTGTGTCGACTGGCCGCCGGGAACAAAACGCATGGCATTTTTAAAATGCCTCTTGTCTTCTATGGCCCCGGCAATTTCGTTGTGTATCAATGACATGGGCTGAAGGATATTCTCCACCCTTTTTTGGGGCGCCAATAATGATAAACTTTCTTTTGTGGGAAGTTCTATATTTACGCTCACCCTGTCTGCCAGCATGCCTGTCTTTTTAACCAAGAGGGGACTTGCTCCCGGAATTATTTTTACATGTACATAACCCCAAAAATTATACTTATACCTCAAGAGCTCCAGGACCCTGTAAATATTCTCCATTGTGTGGTCGGGGCTTTTTTCAACGGCAGAGCTTAAGAACAAGCCTTCGATATAATTCCTCCTGTAAAACTGAATGGTTAGCTCTGCAACCTCTTCCGGCGTAAAGGTTGCCCTTTTAATGGGATTTGTAACCCTGTTCAAACAATACTTGCAATCGTAAATACAGTCGTTTGTAAGGAGAATTTTAAGAAGTGAAATGCACCTTCCGTCCGAGGACCAGGCGTGGCATATACCGGCAGCAGGGGCATTGCCTATCCCTCCCACCGTATTGTTTTTTCTTTCAACCCCGCTTGAAACACATGACACGTCATATTTTGCCGCATCGGACAAAATCTTTAGCTTTTCAAACAAATCATCATCCATTGCCATCACCGTTTTTTATTTCATTATAAAACAAAACCTTCCGGTTGTCAAACATTTGTTCGACTCATGGAATATTTTTTAACCTTACATAATATAAGCTTAGATTTTGGTCTTGTTCTCCTGTTTATCTTATTCTTAGTATTTTCCCGGCTGCCCCCACTATAGGTCTGAAGAGGATTCCTTCCATCGTTTTTGCCACAGCCTTCAATTCTTTCCTGATTTCTATGTTTTGAGGACAATGAGGCTCACACTTGCCGCATTCCATACATTTTGATGCAAAGGCAGGCTCTTTTGAAAATGCACCCAGGGTCTGGGCATACTTCCACCTGTACATTTTATCTTCCAATAAAAACTTGTCATTGTAGGATGAAAAACAACCGGGAATATTGACGCCATGGGGACATGGCATACAGTACCCGCATCCGGTGCAGGGAACCTTGATTTTCTCGTTTAAAATGGATTTCACTTCTTCAAACACTTTAAGCTCCTCTTCCGT
>JAAYOE010000148.1 GCA_012520455.1 Tissierellia bacterium | reverse complement strand
TGACCACAGGGGACGGTTCTATACGGACATTTTTTAGTCCAAAAAGAATCGTACCCTGTGGTTATTTTTTGTCCAAAAAGAACCGTCCCCGGTGGACAAAAAGGACCGTCCCCGGTGGCACAGGGGACAAAAAGAGACCGTCCCCGGTGGTATACAAAAAGATTTTTTTAAATTTTTAAAAATAGTTGTGGCATATTATACCCACTATGTGGTATAATATACCCAGAAGGTGGGAGAAAATGTTTACCGGTGAGTACATTCATTCATTTGATGAAAAAGGAAGGGTAATAATACCCGCAAAATTCAGGAGTGAATTGGGAGAGACCTTTTATATAGGAAAGGGCCTGGATAAATGCTTGTTCGTTTATCCCGTTGAAACATGGACGGAATTCGTCGGAAAGCTTAAAAACCTATCTACCTTTAACAAGGAAGAAAGATTTTTCTTAAGACGTTTTGTTTCAGGATTTTCTGAATGTTCTTTCGATAAACAGGGAAGAATACTGATACCGCCTCAATTGAGAAGTTTCAGCGAATTGAATACGGATGCTGCAATCATAGGGGTTATTGACAGAATCGAGATTTGGAACAAAGAGAGTTGGGATGATTACTCCAACAGTGACCAATTCGATTTTGACAGCATAGCAGAAAAGATGTCGGAATTGGGGATAGGCTTATAAGGAGGAAATCATGGACTACGTGCATAAACCGGTTTTACTATACGAATCCATTGCAGGACTGAACATCAAAGAAGACGGTATTTATGTTGATTGTACTCTTGGCGGGGGAGGCCATACGGAAGAAATATTAAAAAGGGCTGATAAGGGCAAAGTCATAGGAATTGACCAAGATGATTATGCAATTGAAAGAGCTGTGGAAAAATTAAGCACCTATCGTAATTTTATACCGGTGAGGAGTAATTTCAGCAGGATAGACCAAATTTTAGATGAACTGAACATAGAAAAAATTAACGGAATCATATTTGACTTAGGTGTTTCATCATTCCAGCTTGATATACCGGAAAGGGGATTTTCCTATAATTATGATATGCCCCTTGATATGAGAATGGATAAGAGCCGGACTATAACGGCAAGGCATATTGTCAACGGCTACGAGGAAAATGAACTGTCAAGAATCCTTTGGGAATACGGTGAAGAGAAATGGGCGGCAAGGATCGCAAAGTTTATTGTAGAGGAAAGAGAGAAGGAATTTATCGAAACCACCGGCCAGCTTGTATCTATAATTAAAAAGGCAATACCCAAGCAAGTCAGGCAAGACGGGTCCCATCCCGCAAAGAAAACATTTCAGGCAATAAGGATCGAAGTAAACAGGGAATTGGAAATCCTTGAAAAGGCAGTAAGGTCAGCGGTCGAAAGACTTGTGAATAAAGGAAGAATCTGTGTAATAACTTTTCATTCATTGGAGGACAGGATAATTAAAAATACATTTGCGGAATTAAATAAGGACTGCATTTGTCCTCCCGAATTTCCTAAATGCATGTGCGACCACAAGAGAAAACTTAAGATAATTACCAAAAAACCAATCACTCCGTCGGAGGAAGAATTAAAGGAAAACAGAAGGGCACACAGCGCTAAATTAAGAATAGGTGAGAGGGTGTGAAAAATGTCTGCACTGAGAAAAGAAGCCATAGACCTGCAGGAATACGAAATCGACAAAGATTATTCTCCAAAAAAACGCATAAAAACTAAAAAGAAAAATAATACATTAAAAGAAAGCATAAAAAATTCAGCCATGATTGCCATTACTTTTTTGCTTGGAATACTTATAGTGTACAATTATGCAGTCATAACCGACAAGCAAATGGAGCTGAATAATTTAGAAATTGAAATAACAAATCTCAACAATGAAATCGACAAGTACAATATAGCTTTGGAGAGCATTAAAAACACTAACAGCATCGAGGAAATGGCCAAGGTTTATTTAGGCATGAACTATCCCACAAGGAAGCAAACAGTATTTGTAGACTTTACATATGGCTCTGATACGCCCGAAGAGAATAATATAGTGGCAAAGGATGAAAATCTGTTAGTAGGATTGATTGACAAGGTGAGAAGTTTCATTCGATAAGGGGGCTGCCATATGAATAAGCGCGCAAAAAGCATTACTAACCTTCAGAATAAAAGAAGGATGCTGGTTTTTTTAGTATGCTTTTTTTTAGTTACCTTAGCTTTGGTTGTAAGGCTTGGTTACATCCAGCTGATAAAGGGCGAGGAATACAGGAAGCAAGCCATGGAAAACTGGTCCAGGGATATTACCATAAGTGCCAAAAGAGGCACTATATATGATGCCAAGGGCAAAAAATTAGCTGTGAGCATCAACTCAAACACTGTGACATGCTTTCCTGCTGATGTGAAAAAAAGCGTAAATCCTGCCGTAGAAAACGAGGAAAACGAAGATGACAGGATATTGACGGCCATATTAAAAAAGCTGAACCGGGCCATGTTTACGGAAGAAACACAGGCGGAGAAGATACCCGTGAACACCAAGACTCCGGAAGAAATAGCCGGTATATTAGCGGAAATTTTGGAGATGGATTATGAGGAAGTCCTTGAAAAAATAACCTCAAACTACAACTATGTAGTAGTTAAAAAATGGATTACGGATGAGCAGGCACAAAAAATCAGAGAACAGGAATTAAGCGGCATCAGTATCATCGAAGACAATAAGAGGGTTTACCCCTACAGAAATTTTGCCCCCTATGTATTAGGCTTCACAAACATAGACCAGGACGGCTTATACGGAGTTGAAGCTACATATAATGATTACCTGACCGGAATTCCCGGGAGGACCGTTGTAAATACGGATGCTTACGGCAGGGAGCTCCCCTTCGGTTACAATGAATACTATGAATCTCAGGACGGGTCGGGAGTCGTTCTCACCATAGATGAAGTTATACAGCATTATGCGGAATCAGCTGCAGAAAAGGTTATGGCCGATTACAACGCAAAACGAGCGACAATTATTGTCATGGACCCCAATACGGCCGATATTTTAGCAATGGCATCGAAGCCTGATTATGACCCCAATGACCCTAAAATCCCCATAGATGAAAAAATTAGAGAAGAATGGGAAACATTATCCAATGAAGAGCTCCAAAATGCCTGGTTTGACATGTGGAGAAATCCTGCGGTCAATGATGTATACGAGCCAGGATCTACATTTAAGCTGATAACTGCGGCAACCGCTCTGGAAGAAAATGCTGCTACCCTTAATTCCACGTATTTTTGTGACGGTTATGTAAGACAAATAACAAGTCATAATATAAAGTGCTGGAGATATTACAGCCCTCACGGCCAGCAGACCTTATCCGAAGCCATACAGCACTCCTGTAACGACGCCTTGGCTGAAATCGGCCTTGATATAGGAAAGGACACATTTTACAAATACCTGAGATCCTTCGGCTTTGAAGAGCAAACAGGCATAAAGCTCAACGGGGAAGCCACAGGCATTGTAAAGAAACCTGAGTACATGAAGGATGTGGATGTTGTAACCCAGGCTTTCGGCCATGGAGTTGCAATAACTCCGATACAGTTGACAACCGCTGTTTCGGCAATTGCAAACGGGGGCAATTTAATGGTACCGAGAATTGTCAAGCAGCTCATTGACGAAGACGGGAACATAATTAGAAATTTCGATACGGAAGTCAGGAGAAAAGTAATCTCCGAAGAAACATCAAAAATTATGCTCCAAATAATGAAAGAATCAGCAGAGGCAGGGACTAAGCAGGCTTACAGGCCCGGATACAGGATAGGGGGAAAGTCGGGAACGGCACAAAAGGTAATTGACGGCAAGTACGTAGAAGGCAAGTTTATATCATCCTTTATAGGGGTAGCCCCTGTAGATAATCCAAGGGCTGTAGCCTTAGTGATGGTTGATGAACCTGACAGCAGCATAGGCTACTACGGAAGTGTTGTTGCGGGTCCCGTAGCTGCTGATTTATTGGAGAATACCCTTAAGTACTACGATGTGGAGCCGGTTTACACCGAAGAAGAGTTGGGCCATGTGGAAAAACAAATGGTAGTTGTTCCCAACCTCTTAGGCCTGACAGTAGCGGAAGCGACAGACCTCTTGATTAAGACCGGTTTAGAAAGCAACATAACAATTGAAGTTGAAGCCGATAGGACGGTTAAGTCCCAGTTCCCCAAAGCCGGGGAGGAAGTGGTTAAAAACTCCATGGTCACCTTGATATTGAATTAATGGGACACTGGGACGCTGGGGACGGTCCTCAGTGTCCCAGATGACAAGGGGACGGGGGTGATGTCATCAAGTGTGACAAAAAGGACCGTCCCCAATGTCCCAAGAATTAATTGCGCATATTAATTAATTATGATAAAATTGCACATACTATCATACATTTAAATAGGAGTAACTTATGAATATAAAAGAAGTGCTTAAAGAGATGGACCATTTAAGCTATGAAGGCGGAGACCATGTTGAAATAAGAGGTATTACAAATGATTCAAGAAAAATCAATAAAAATGACCTTTTTGTGGCAATCAAGGGTTTTACGGACGACGGTCACAAATATATAGAAAAAGCTTTGGAAAATGGAGCATCTGCCGTTATTTGCGAAACAATTCCAGAAAATGTAAGAGGTAAGGGCAATTTTATCCTTGTTGAATCAGCTCGAAAATCAATGGCTGAAGCAGCTAACATCATTTACGGACGGCCTTCGGAAAAAATGAACATCACCGGAGTTACGGGAACTAACGGCAAAACCAGCACTACATATTTATTAAAGGGAATATATGATTATTTAGGAGAAAAATCAGGAATAATAGGAACAATGGGTGTGCTTATCGAGGGTAAAAAACTCAAAGTCGACAATACCACACCCGAATCCTTTGACATACAGCACTATCTGGCAATGATGCTGGAAAAAGGAATCAGTCATTGCTGCATGGAGGTTTCGTCTCATGCCTTGGAACTGAACAGGATCGACGAGGTTAAAATTGATGTGGGAATCTTCACCAATGTTACCAGGGACCATTTAGATTTCCATGTAACAATGGAAAACTACTATCAGGCTAAGAAAAAATTATTTCATCTCACAAGGGTAAACAATATTATAAATGTAGATGACCCTTACGGCTTGAGACTATACAGGGAGTTAAACGAAGAAGGAGTCAGAGCAATTTCCATTGGTATTGAAAATGATGCAGACATAAAAGCTTCTAATTTAAAGACTTCAATGAAGGGAACTACTTTTGACCTCAATGTGTTTGGGACAAAGAAAACAGCCCATGTAAATACACCGGGGAAATTCAGCGTACTTAATTCCCTTGGAGCCTTAGGGGCAGCATATGCCTTGGGAGTAAACCTTGATGATATAATCGAAGCTCTGAAAGAAATTAAGGGAGTCACGGGAAGATTTGAAATATTGCCCAATAAACTGGGCTGCACCATAATACTTGACTTTGCCCACACGCCGGATGGGCTTCAGAAGGTGATGGAAACCATAGATGAGTTCGCCCAAGGAAGGAAAATTGTGATGTTTGGAGCCGGCGGAGAAAGGGATTTGTCAAGGCGGGCTCCCATGGGTGAAGTTGCAGGCAGGTATTGTGACTTGACCATACTAACATCCGATAACCCGAGGTTCGAAGACCCTTATGAAATATGTGAGGAAATTGCCGAAGGTGTCAAGAAATCAGGCGGCCAATATAAGATAATCGTCGAGCGGGACCGGGCAATTTATTATGCTATTGACAAGAGCCGGGAAAAAGATGTAATATTATTAGCCGGTAAATCCACCGAGCCTTATCAGGATATGGGATACGAAAAGGTACCCTATGATGAGACCATGCTTGCCAAGAGGGCAATAAAAGAAGTGGAGAAAAAAAGAGGCTTGTTATCCTAAGCAAGAGTGAAGGAATTTAAACGCTTTGTCATCCTGAGTGGAAGGAAGGATCTCATGAGATTCTTCACTGCGTTCAGAATGACACCCTGGGGGTTGTTTATTGCAATGACACTGGGGAGGTTCCTTGGCTGCAGGGCTTGGATGACATCGATATTACAGATGAATCAGGAGTAATTATGCAAGATAATACACAAATCATAAGAGTAATAATTGTATCCTTTTTAATAGCACTATTCTTAGGACCGGTTGTAATCCCGGTCTTAAAACGCCTTAAAGTAGGACAAAGTATCCGGGAAGACGGACCCCAAACCCATCTCTCCAAGTCCGGAACCCCTACCATGGGCGGTATCATCATCATATTGGCAATTTTAACTTCTCTTGTAACAAGCAGGCTTTTTACGAGAGAGATTATAGCCGTTATATTCTTCATGCTGGGTTTTGGAGCCGTAGGTTTCGTTGATGACTACTTAAAGGTTGTAATGAGGCAAAACGAAGGGCTGAAGCCCTCACAAAAAATTGCCGGCCAACTGATTTTTTCCATTTTGCTTGCCTGGTACGGTTCAAGGTACAGCGCCATGGGGACCACATTGATAATTCCTTTCGTAAATATCCATATTGATTTAGGAGTTTTATACATACCCTTCATTGTATTCATTACCTTGGGGACAGTCAATGCCGTGAATCTGACCGACGGCCTGGATGGCCTTAACACAGGGGTTACCTTGATAGTCATGGCGGCTTTCAGTTTGATAGCAAACAGCTTAAAGGAAGCAAATCAAATGTATGAAGGAATCGCTCTTGCCAGCGCCGCAACCAGCGGGGCCTGCCTGGGATTTTTAAAACACAATGCAAATCCTGCCAAAGTCTTTATGGGAGATATAGGGTCTTTGGCTTTAGGGGGTATCGTTTCATCCGTTGCCGTTTTATCAGGCACGGTTTTATTCATACCCATAATAGGGGGCATATACTTTGTTGAAGCCCTTTCGGTAATTATTCAAGTTTCCCATTACAAGAGAACAAGAAGAAGAGTTTTCAAAATGGCCCCCCTCCACCATCATTTTGAAATGTGCGGGTGGAAGGAAACAAAGGTAGTGGCTGTCTTTTGGATAGCTACCTTGTTGTTGGCATTTATAGGTATTTATTCAATATAAAGAACATAAGATAATAATGGACGTTTTAAGGAAGGAAAAAAATGAATGTATTAGTGGTAGGCTTAGGAGTTTCGGGCATTGCCTGCATCAAGGGATTGAGTGAAGCAGGTGCTAAAATCTATGCTTTTGATGAAGCATCTGAGGAGAGTTTAAAGGACAGGTTAAAAGAAATAGAAGGAATAGAGGCAGAATACTTCTTTGGTAATGAGGAGATAGATAAAATTAACATGGGAATCTTCGATTATGCCATAAAAAGCCCCGGCATCAAATACGAAGCCCCCATTATTGAAAGACTTGTCAAGAATAAAATCGAAATAATCAGCGACATAGAGGCAGCTTACAGGGCGACAAAGGCAACCATTGTTTCCATAACGGGAACAAACGGCAAAACCACAACTACAAGTCTAATCGGCGAAATTGTAAAAGCAAGCAATAAAACCTGCAAGGTAACAGGAAATATAGGCTTTGGAATATACTACGACGCAATAAAAGCAAAGGAAGATGATATCCTTGTGGCTGAGGTAAGCTCATTTCAGTTAGCCGGAACTTCAAAGTATAAACCCCGCATCAGCGTCATAACAAATATTACTCCCGACCATTTGGATTATCATCACACTGTAGAAAACTATACAGATGCAAAATTCAAAAATGTAATCAATCAGGATGAAAATGATTACGCTGTATTAAATTATGAAGATGCCACAATCAGGAATTTTTCGGATAAAATAAAAGCCAAAAAAATATTTTTCAGCTCCGAAAGAGTTTTGGAGTATGGAATATTCACAGAAAAGGGCCAAATGTTTTACAAAACCGGCAATAATAAAGAATTCATAGTCAATGTTAAGGAAATATTCATTCCCGGCAAACACAACTTAGAAAATGCCATGGCTGCTGCCGGTGCTGCTATAGCTTTGGGAATTGATTTTGCAATAATAGCCAAGGTTTTAAAAGAGTTTAAGGGTGTCGAGCACCGGCTTGAATTTGCCGGCGAATACAAGAAGGTTAAGTTTTACAACGATTCCAAAGGAACAAACCCCGATGCTTCCATAAAGGCGATTCAGGGAATCAATAAGCCTATAATACTGATAGCGGGAGGCTATGACAAGAAATCATCCTACGATGATTTTATCAAAGCTTTCGACGATAAGGTAAAGGCTTTGATTCTTCTTGGCCAGACAGCGGAGGACATCAGGAAATGCGCCTTGAAATACGGGTTTAATAGTATATTCATGGTTGAAACCATGGATGAGGCCGTGAAAAAAAGCTTTGAATTAGCGGAAGAAGGAGACAATGTTCTTTTATCTCCGGCATGTGCCAGCTGGGGAATGTACCCTAATTATGAAGTCAGAGGCAGAGATTTTAAGGAAAGGGTAAATTATTATGGAAGAAACAGTAAAAAAATCTAAAGCAAGGTCGATTGACTGGGTCTTGGTTTTTGTTATTGTCTTATTGGTTTTGTTTGGATTTTTAATGGTTTACAGCGCCTCCTATCCTGACGGCTACTATAAGTACGGGGGAGACCCCTTTTATTTCCTCAGGAAACAAGTCATAGCCGCCGGGGCAGGCCTGGTAGGAATGATTTTTTTTACAAATCTCCCATACATAATTTATAAAAAGTTCAGCAAGCTCATACTATTTACATGCATAGGCCTGGCAGGCCTCACTATCGCAATAGGAATCGCGTCAAACGGGGCCCAGAGGTGGATAGAGATAGGAGGTATATCCTTACAACCGTCGGAAATAATAAAAATCGGCGCTGTACTTTATATGGCTGATTATTTCACAAAAAAAAGGGATGTCCTGTCATCCTTTACAAAAGGTTTTTTGCCTTCCTTATTTTATATAGGACTTTTTTGCGGTTTAATAGCGGTACAGGATGATTTAAGCACAGCAGTCATATTAGGCGGGACTCTGATGGTCATGTTTTTTTGTGCAGGGGTAAGAATCAGCCATTTAATACTCCTGTTTATCCTTGCCCTCGGGGGAATAATCGGCCTGATAGCCATGCAGCCCTATCGAATATCGCGAATAATCGTATTTTTTGACCCCTTCAAATATCCCCTGGATGAAGGTTATCAGATAATTAATTCACTTTTCGCCTTAGGTACCGGAGGCTTATTCGGTATGGGGGTGGGTAAGAGCAGGCAAAAATTCTTTCATTTACCGGAAGCATATAATGACTTTATCTTTTCAATAATAGGGGAAGAGTTGGGCTTTATGGGAGGTGTGGCAGTTATGCTGGCCTTTGTTGTATTTGCATGGAGGGGCTTGAGAATTTCCATGAACACTGCCGACTTTTTCGGGAGCCAGACTGCCCTTGGCCTGACGGTAATAGTCCTGGCCCAGTTTATAATTCACGTAGCAGTTGCAACATCCTCAATGCCACCAACGGGAAGAGCCCTGCCCTTCATAAGTGCAGGGGGGTCATCGATAATGTTCCTTTTGTGCTCAATGGGGATATTGCTAAATATATCGAAGTATTCCAATACTTATAGGTCGTAGTTTGGGACACTGGGACACTGGGGACGGTCCTCTCTGTCATGGGACACCAGGGACGGTCCTTTCTGTCACGCTTGATGACAGTACCCCCGTCCCCTTGTCACCTGGGACACTGGGGACGGTCCTGCCTGTCACAGTTGATGACAGTACCCCCGTCCCCTTGTCATCTAATAATAAAGGAATGGTAGTATAAATGAGAGTATTGATAACAGGCGGAGGCACCGGAGGCCACATAAATCCGGCCTTGGCAATAGCGCAAAAAGTAAGGATCGAAAGACCGGACTGTGCCCTTTTGTTTGTGGGAAGCAGAAACTCCCTTGAAAGCGAGCTTGTTCCAAAGGAAGGCTTTGACTTTAAAGCTGTCACGGCTCAATATTTAAGAAGGAAAATAAGCTTGGATAACATCAAAACCTTATTTGCTTCAGCAAAGGGTGTGATGGAATCAATTAAGATAATAAAGGAATTCAAACCGGACATAGTTGTGGGAACGGGAGGCTATGTCAGCGGTCCCGTTGTTTTGGCCGCCTATATTAAAAAAGTTCCTACCATGATATTGGAGCAAAATGTTTATCCGGGAATAACCAATAAATTATTGAGCAGGATTGCGGGCAAGGTAGGAATAAGCTTTGAGGAAGCGAAAAAATATTTTCCGGAAAGCGTCCAGGATAAGCTTATCATGACGGGTAATCCCGTCAGGAAAGATATAATTTCGGCTGACAGGAGAAAGTCAAGGACCAAATACAACTTAAAACCGGAGGATGTTTTTATTTACTCATTTGGGGGAAGCGGAGGCCAAATAAGCTTAAACGAGGCAATAATTGATGTTATAAAAAAATACAACGGACACAATAATGTAAAGATCCTCCACGTAACAGGCAAGAAGCTCTATGATGGATTCATGAAAGACCTTACTGAGAGCATAAAATTAGAAAGAAATATAGAAATTAAGGATTACATGTATGAAGCCCCCCTGGCACTTTCTGCCGCAGACATTGTAATCGGAAGCGCCGGGGCCATTACCATAGCGGAAATTACTGCAATCGGGGTACCCTCGATTTTGATTCCAAAAACATATACAGCGGAGAACCACCAGGTATACAATGCCCGTGCCTTGGAAAAGGAAGGGGCGGCCTTGGTTATATTGGAAAAAGATTTAACCGGAGGGACCCTCTTGAAATCAATCGAAGAAATCATTGAAAACAAGGGCAGGCTGAAAACCATGGCGCTGAATTCCAAGAGACTTGGCAATTCCGACGTTGAAAATAAAATTTACGCAACAATGACTGGTCTCATCAATGCACAAAAGTAACAAGTTAAAATTCCGTGCATAACATATATTATGAATCAGCTTGTTGCGGAGGGAAAATAATGGGAAGCTTTATTGTTGAAGGAAGAAACAGTCTTGAAGGAATTGTCGATATCGGCGGTTCAAAAAATGCTGCCCTTCCTATTCTGGCGAGCACCGTAATCACCGGAAGAGAATATATTCTTGAAAATATACCTGATATTGAAGATGTAAAAGACATGCTTGATATTTTAAGCATTATGGGATGCAGTGTCCAATTCGAAAACGGTATTGCATTAATTGATACAAGAGGTTTAAATACTCATATAGTTCCCGAAAAGTTAGTAAGAAAAATCAGGTCGTCAATAATTTTGATGGGAGCTGTTCTCCAGCGCACCGGCCAGGTGGAAGTTGCATATCCGGGAGGCTGTGAGATAGGTCTTCGCCCCATTGATTTGCATTTAAAGGGTTTAAGAAAATTAGGGGTTGATATATCCGAAAAAAACGGCTTGCTGGTCGGCAAGGCAAAGGAGCCGGTGGCTTGTGATATTCATTTAGACTATCCAAGCGTGGGGGCAACCGAAAACATTATGTTGTTTGCAGTAGGAAACCCCGGAAAAACGACTATTCACAATCCTGCAAGGGAGCCTGAAATAGTTGATTTGCAAAATTTTTTGAATACGTGTGGTTTTTGTGTAAATGGCGCAGGAACGGGTATTATTACCATTGAAGGTAAGAAAGCCGAAAACACCGGTACTGTAGAGTACAAGATTATTTCCGACCGTATCGAGGCAGGAACTTATTTGAGTGCGGCAGCATCGATGAAGAGCAAGATTTACATAAGAAACATAGAAAAATCTCATTTTCAGTCGATAATAACCTTATATGAAGATGCGGGATGTGAAATAAGAGAAAGGAACGGAACTATAATTGTTGCAAACAACAAGAGGATTAAGGCTATAGAAAAAATAACAACCCAGCCCTATCCGGGCTTTCCCACCGATATGCAGGCCCAGGTAATGGCATCCATGGCTGTCGCGGACGGGGTTTCAATAATCGAAGAAACCGTTTTTGACAGCAGGATGAAACATGTTCCCGAGCTGCAAAAAATGGGTGCAAACATTACAACCATCGGCAGGGTTGCAGTTGTTGAGGGTGTCGAGAAGCTTTACAGTGCCGAGGTCGATGCCAAGGATTTAAGAGGGGGAGCTGCCCTTGTGATTGCAGCCATGGGAGCTGAAGGGACCTCCAAGATAAACAACATTCACCATATAAAAAGAGGATACGAAAAATTCATATATAAATTACAAAACCTGGGTGTAATTATTACCGAAACTGAATGATAATCAGAGATTCTTCGGGCACAAGCCCTCAGAATAACATGATTGTCCAACCTGAGCAAGCGAAGGCTTGTGATTTATTCATTACAAGGACACTTACGTGTATTCATGGTAATGACGCTCTGCGGCTTATTTATAGCAATGATACTGGCGTATATTAATTGCAATGAAACAAATGCTGATACATTGGGAGAAATAACAAGGAATGTCGGAAAAAAACAACAAAAAACCACAGAGGAAGAAGAAGAGAAGGCGAAATAAAAAGCTAATGGTCAGCGCAGCAGCTTTTATTACGGCTGCTGTAGTTGTTATTTTTTGCATTTATTACGTATACTATGAAACTGATTATTTCCTGCTTGCCGGTGTAGACATCGACGGAAACTCAACATACAGCAAAGAGTATATATTAGAAAAATCAGATATTGAATCAGGAAAGAAAATATTTGATATTGACAGGGCAAAGATTAAAGACAACCTTGAAAAAGAAGTATATATCGAAAGCGTCAGGGTGGTCTACGTTCTTCCAAACAGAATTTTTTTGGACATTAGCGAAAGGGAGGAAAAATATCAGGTATTTTATAGAAGCCAATACATAATAATCGACAAAAATGGCATAGTATTGAGGATAAGCAATGATAAATCAAGTTTATTGACTATTGAAAGTTACACGGATATAGTATACAATGTAGGGGATAGCATACAATTTGCAGGTGTCGAAAACAATAAGAAAATATTCGATGCAATTGAATATTTAAACAATGAATATGGAAGCGACGCAGTTTCAGCCTATTTTGTCGATTTAAAAAACAGCTTTCTATTTGAAACCCTATATGGAACTAAAGTTAGGATAGATTTAAGCGAGGATGTAGGCTACCAGATAGTTTTTGCTATGAAAATTATAAATGAGAGATTAAACAACAATTTAACGGTTACAGGGTTAATCGATTTTACAAAGGGTGACAGTCCTGTGTATATAGAGGAGTAGCGGAGGAAAACCAATGAGCAAGATGTGGCAAAAATTAATGATGTTTGCTGTAAGCCTGATTTTAGGCATTATCTTAATCACTCAAGTTAGGACAAAAACCAATCTCTTGGGCAGTATAAGCATTGGTGACAGAACAGCCCAGCTGAGTGAGGAGTTAACGGAGCTGAATCTTGAAAAGAACAGGCTCAGGGAAGAACTGGAATCACTGAAGCAAAAGAATAAAGAATACGAGGAATTGTACCAAAATGCCCAGGAAGAATTCCTAAGACTCAGTGAGGAACTTGAGGTTCATAAGATAATTTCCGGCTATTACGATGTTAAGGGTCCGGGAACAATAATAACCATAGATGCGGATCCCAATGCCTATATGAGTCTTGCATCAAGCCACCAGTACATATTAGCCTTAATAAGCTACTTAAACAATGCAGGTGTTGAAGCAATTTCCATAAACGG
This sequence comes from Tissierellia bacterium, assembly GCA_012520455.1. GTDB lineage: Bacteria > Bacillota > Clostridia > Tissierellales > Sedimentibacteraceae > Sedimentibacter. Next base: position 7,652 of record JAAYOE010000148.1, on the reverse strand, counting down.
GCAAAGGTATACCAACTATACGGAAATCGTGCCTGTTTTGGATCACATAAACGTGAACGGGGTTGCCATGGTCCTGCCGCTGGAGATTAAGGCCATAGGCAACTCAGCCACAATCAAGGCTTCCCTTAATTTTGTGGGCGGTATAGTGTCACAGCTTAAAAGTATAGGATATTCAATAGAAACGGAAGATTCGGATGAAATTTTCATCCAGCGCTATGACGGGGAAAAGCAGTTCAGGTATGCGGTTCCCATAAGCCGGGATGAAGAGGATTAAGGAGTGGGTATTATAAAAAGGTCAATTAACATAATAGCATTCCTGTTGGTTTTTTTAGTCACCGCATCGGTTGTTAACGGTGCAGATGCAGGAATCGACGAAAATACCATATATGATATTAAAAGCTTAAGCAAGTATTCACGCAGCATCGGAGAAATGAAGCTATTAATCAAGAGCATGCAAAACGCCGTAGACAATGAAAAAAAATCCCTTGCCGATTATGAAGCAAAAAAATATATGGACGAAATTGTCGAGCTTAATTCTCAGATTGAGCAGATTAAGTTTTTCAACGGTTTTACGGATGTAAGGGGTCCCGGCATAATGCTCAGGGTTTCGGACAACATCAGTGAGGATACGGACATAGGTCTTATGGAAAGAATAGTTCACGATGTTGATATTGTTGTATTGTTGAATGATTTAAAGGCTGCAGGGGCAGAAGCCATAGAAATTAACGGAAAAAGAATAACAAACCTGTCGGAAGTGGTCTGTGCCGGACCTTTAATCAGGGTAAACAATGAGGTGATCCCTGCTCCTTTTGTCATAGTAGCAATCGGGGATATGGATGAATTATATGAAGCCGTTACCGAGGAAGGCACCTATGCCTACGAGCTGAAGAACACCTACGGGATGGAAGTAGTTGCGGTAAAAGGTTATAATTTGACAGTCAGACGATTCAGAGGAGTAGATTATAAAACCAAATATGCTGAAATAATACAAGAAGAGGTAGATTAAATGATATACGTAGCAGCCGGTTTAATTTTAGGTATAGTCGCAGGATTGAACTTAAATCTTGTTTACGACCCCAATTATATAGTGTACATATCACTGACCATATTGGCAATATTAAATACGATAATAAACCTGCTTCATGATAACAAAACATCGGAACTTACAATCCCCAAAAGTTTGGCTTATCTTTTGACGGACTTGTTATTTGCCTTGTTATTGGGATTTGTGGGTGAACAGTTGGGCCTGCCCATTTACCTGGCAGCGGTTTTCGCATTCGGAAACAATATCTATAAAAAATTAAGGAACTTGGTTGATATTTATCTTGAACAATTTGCTAAAAACAAGTAAACTCAATATTAGGGATATTATTTAACCACTCCTTTAAAAAAGGGTCAGGCTGTGAAAAATATGTATGAATATCATTAAATATGTGATATAATAGTTAGAATAGTATGTAAAAATTTCTCTCTTGTAGGAGGTCAATATATGTTTCAATTTGAAGAACCATCAGAAAGACTTGCAAATATCAAAGTAATAGGCGTAGGCGGGGGCGGCAACAACGCAGTAAACAGAATGATTGATGCCGGCGTCAGAGGCGTCAATTTCATCAGTATAAATACGGACAAGCAGGCTTTAGCAACATCAAAGGCAGAAGTTAAATTCCAGATAGGCGAAAAGTTGACTAATGGTTTGGGAGCAGGCTCAAAACCCGAAATAGGCGAGAAGGCGGCAGAAGAAAGCAAACAAGACATAGCTGAATTGGTAGAGGGTTCAGACATGGTTTTCATAACCGCAGGCATGGGCGGCGGAACGGGAACCGGTGCAGCTCCTTTGATTGCAAATATTGCCAAGTCCATGGGCATTCTTACGGTTGCCGTGGTAACAAAACCCTTTTCCTTTGAAGGAAGATGCAGGATGAGAAATGCCGAAATGGGACTGAAAAAATTAAAGGAAAATATAGATACCCTGGTTGTTATTCCAAACGATAAGCTTTTGGAGATAACAGACAAAAAAACCACCATGTTGGAAGCTTTTGCCATGGCTGATGAGGTCTTGAGACAGGGTATACAGGGTATATCCGATTTAATAGCCATACCTGCCATAATGAACCTTGATTTTGCAGACGTTGAAACAATCATGTCCGGTCAGGGCTTAGCTCATATGGGCATAGGCCAGGCTTCCGGGGAAAACAGGGCCTTGAATGCCGTGAAACAAGCAATCCAAAGTCCGCTTTTAGAAACATCCATAAACGGAGCAAGAGGAGTTCTTGTAAATATTACCGGCGGTATGAGCATGGGAATTCATGAAGTTAATGAAGCTGCAAAATTGATTGAAGAAGCTGCTGACCCTGAAGCAAACCTGATATATGGAGCAAATATTGACGAATCAATGGGAGATATGGTAAAAATTACGGTTATTGCAACCGGTTTCGGTGAAGCAACGGTTAAAAAAATGGAGGGAGCCCTGTTTGAAAAAGAAGACAAGAAGGCAGAAAACCCCTTCGACTTTACAATACCAAGCTTCTTAAACAAAAAATAAATTTTTGGGGACGGTTCTTTTCGTTCTCGAAAAGAACCGTCCCTTATATTTCCAAAAAATAATGATTGACAATAACAAATACATGTGATATTGTGTTAATGTATTACAGAGGTATTTATGGATTTCACATGTTTTTATGTATTATATGTGGGCATGCCGTATATAGTATGTAAAAATATGTGAAATTTTTTTTACTCATGCAATATAATAATTTTTTAGGAGGTACTCATGGCACAGGGTACAGTAAAATGGTTCAACTCAGAAAAAGGATTTGGTTTTATCACAAAGGAAGACGGAAATGACGTTTTTGTTCATTTTACGGCTATCAAAGGTGATGGATTCAAGACTCTTGAAGAAGGTCAAAGAGTAAGCTTTGACGTTACTCAAGGAAACAGAGGAGACCAAGCGGCTAACGTTGAAAGAATATAAGCAGCGTTAAAGGTGAAAATCGGGAGAAATCCCGATTTTTTTATTTTTGTTTATTTCACTGATAAATGATATATGGTATAATAAAGCAGTATTATTACGAGGGTACAGCCCTCGTCATTGCTATGAATAACCCGCAGGGTGTCATTCTGAACGCAGTGAAGAATCTCAGAATGATAGTTTGTGATTTATTCATAACAATGACAATCATGTCTATAAAAGAGGTTAATGATGGAATTTAAAAGCTGGTTTAAGGAAAAGGTCCGTATTGTTGACGAATACTTGGAAAAAGTGATCGAAGAAAAAGAAAACCCTCAAAAAATAATATATGAAGCCATGAATTACAGCCTATTATCCGGAGGGAAGAGGCTGAGACCCCTCCTTTTGATGGGCAGTTATGAGCTTTTCAAGGATGATTTAAAAGAAGCCTTGCCCTATGCCTGTCTAATGGAAATGATTCATACATATTCATTGATACATGATGATTTGCCGGCTATGGACAATGATGATTACCGGAGAGGGAAATTGTCAAACCACAAAAAATTCGGCGAAGCTACGGCAATACTTGCCGGAGACGGACTCCTCAATAAAGCCTTTGAAATCGGTCTGGAAGCAGCAATCAAATCAAAAAGCCTGAATGGGGTAAAAGCTTTGAAGATAATTGCCGACTCCTCCGGCACGGAAGGAATGATCGGAGGACAGGTAATTGACATGGACGGAGAAAACAAAATAAGGTCTGTTGAAGACCTTAAGTATATGTATTCATTAAAAACAGGGGCTATCATTAAAAGCAGCATTGCGGCAGGGGCCGTATTGGCAGGAGCAGGGGAAGAAGAAATAAGAGCCCTGGAAAACTATGCCGAAAAGATAGGCATAGCCTTTCAAATCGAAGATGATATTTTGGATGTTGCCGGAAGCCGGGAAAAATTAGGCAAGGCAATCGGAAGCGATGCCGCAAACAATAAAATTACCTACTTGACTTTTAAAAGTATCGATGAGGCAAAAAAAGACATAGAAGAATTGACGGAAGAAGCAATTGACAGCTTGAACATTTTCGGCGACAAGGCAAGATATCTTATCCAATTAGCTAAATATCTCACCAGCCGGGAAAATTAATGACAAGGGGACGATGACAAGGGGACGGGGGTAGTGACAAGGGGACGGGGGTAGTGTCATCATTTCGAGAACGAAAAGAACCGTCCCTAAAAATTCTGAGAACGAAAAGAACCGTCCCCAAAAAACTATTGTTCCGCAACCAGCATCTCTGCTATATCATCTACATTTCCCGCTCCCATGGTGATTATCATATCACCTTTTTTTGCTTCTGCCTTGACTATTTGAGCGGCATCCGGGAAGCTTTCCGCATATATTGCATCCTTTGAATATTCTTTCATCTTATTAATTATATCCTTTGAATGAACAGCTCCGGTGTTTTTTTCCCTGGCAGCGTAAATATCTACAAGAATTACTATATCAGACTTTGACAAGGCCTCGGCAAATCCGTCCAGGAGCTTTATGGTCCTGGTGTAGGTGTGGGGCTGAAAAACGGTGATTATTCTTCCTTCCGCATAAGAACGGGCAGTCTTCAAGGTAGCCTTCATCTCCGAAGGATGATGGGCATAATCATCAATTACAAGGGCCCCGTTTATTTCTCCCTTATATTCATATCTCCTGTGAGTTCCCTTAAAATCATACAAACCTTCAGCCAAGGTTTCCGGCTTGATGCCTAAGGACAGACAGGCGGCGCAGGTTGCTAACGAATTAAGAATATTGTGCTCGCCAAAAACTTTAAGCCTAATATCAATAATCTTTTCGTCCCCCTGCATCAGGGTGTAGGATGGTTCAGGGATAAGCCTGATATCCCTGGCATGGTATGTACCCTTATCAAGGCCGAAGGTTATGACATTGGATTTTAATCTGTCAAACAAGGGGCTGTAAGCCTCATTGACTATCAAGTAGCCGTCATCGGGAAGCTTTTGTGCATATTCTATGAATGCCCTTTCAATATCTTTTATGTCCTCGTAATAATCAAGGTGGTCCTCTTCAATATTTAGTATCACTTCCATTGTTGGATTGAATTTGAGAAAATTCCTCCTGTATTCGCAAGCTTCTGTCAAGAGAAGCTCGTAAGAGCCGTGAAGCAGATTTCCTCCCAAGGAATCCATTTCGCCCCCCAAGAAAATCGTGGGAGCCAAGTCAGTTTTTATCAAAACAGATGACAGCATGCCCGTAGTTGTAGTCTTGCCGTGGGTGCCGGAAACACATATGGCATGCTTGTAATTTTTCATGACAAATCCTAAGAATTCTGCCCTGTCCATTATTTTTAAATTCAATTCTTTTGCTTTTAAAAGCTCCGGATTGTCATCAGAGATTGCAGACGTATATACAACAAGGTCAATATCATCAGTTATGTTATTGCTGTCATGTCCTAAATGAAAATTAACACCTGCAGCCTGGAGTTTTTTGATAATTTTAGAATTATTTCTGTCCGAACCGGATACCTTGATTCCTTCCTCAAGCATAATTTCTGCCAAAGCACTCATGCTTATTCCGCCGATACCTATAAAATATATATGGTTAAAGTTGTATTCCATTATAATCTCCCAAAATGTAATGTGTTCTATATTTATTCAGACCCAGTAATTATATTCTAAGTATTATAACATGCATACATATATTGTTCAAATAAAATTTTTTTGCCTTACTAGGGCGGCCGCCTCCATGTTCCAATGTGAATATAGCCTGCCGGTTCGATTATTCCTTGATTTTTTGAATATATGAATGTATAATAGCAATGTTATTGTAAAAATACAATAAATGGATAATGCAAAAAGACTAAACATCAAGATACAAGGCGCAGGATTTATATGAAAATAATAGCGAGGAACATAAAAGATACCGAAAAGCTGGGAAAAATAATTGCAGGCTGCATTGACAAGGGCACAGTCATTTGCCTGGACGGAGAATTAGGGGCCGGGAAGACCGCCCTTACCCGGTTTATAGCCAGGGAATTCGGCGTGAAAGAAAACATCGTAAGCCCAACCTTCACCATTATTAAAGAATATGAAGGGAAACTTCCCTTTTACCACATGGACGTCTACCGGATAGATTCGGAAGATGATATGTATGATTTGGGCTATGATGAATATATATATTCTGAGGGAGTTACCGTGATAGAGTGGGCAGATTTAATCAAAGGAATACTCCCTGAGGAAAGAATAGATATCAGAATTAAGAGAATTGATGATGATAAAAGAGAAATAAGCATAGAAGGAAAAGGACTAATTTTTGAAAAATTAGCAAGGGAGTTAAACAATGAAAATACTTTCGATTGAATCAGCATCCGTAACAGCTTCCTGCGCGGTTGCCGAAGATGAGAATATTTTGGGAGAATACACCTTAAGACATAAAAAAACTCACTCGGAAAAACTTATGCCCTTGGTTGAAGAACTGATGGAAGAATTAAAATTAAAGGTCAGTGATATAGATTTCATTGCGGTTTCAAAGGGCCCCGGCTCCTATACGGGACTCAGAATCGGAGCAGCCCTTGCAAAAAGTTTAGCCTATGCAGCAGGAATCGAAATTGTCAGCGTCCCGACCATGAAGTCATTGGCAGCCAATGTCTACCATGAAAGCAAGCTGATTGTACCCATAATGGATGCAAGGGGAGGGAGGGTCTATACCGGTATATACAGGTGGGATAACAATGAATGCATTGAAGTTGTGGACCAATTCCCATCCAATATCGATGAATTGGTTGAAATATTAAATGGTTATGAAGACCCCATGATATTTAACGGAGACGGGTCGGTAATATACAGGGATAGACTTGAAAACAGCTTGAACAAAAAAGCATATTTTGCCCCGGAAGTTTTCAATTATCTCAAGGCATCAACACTTGCGAGCGTTGCTTATAAAATGGCTTGCCGAGGGGATACCGTGACGGCGGAAGCCTTTAAGCCGCAATACCTGCGGTTATCTCAAGCGGAAAGGAATAAAAAGTGAGAGGTGCGTATGGGGGATGTTATTATTCGAGGAATGCTTCCTAAAGACATAGACCAAATAGCCGACATAGAAAGCATATGCTTTTCCTTGCCCTGGTCTAAAGCATCCTTTGAAAATGAATTAAGAAATGAATTGGCATATTACCAGGTAGCGGAAGTTGCGGATAAAGTCGTTGCTTATATGGGCATGTGGAAGGTTATAGACGAATGTCACATAACAAATGTTGCTGTCCTGCCCGAATACAGGAACAAGGGGATAGCAAGCATGCTGATTGAGAAAATGATTGAAATATGCAGGTGCTCTGAAATTTCTGCCATGACACTTGAAGTCAGGGTATCAAATGAGCCGGCCATAAATCTCTACAAGAAACATGGATTTGTTCCTGTGGGCAAGCGTCCGGGATATTATTTTAAACCCGTAGAAGACGCCTTAATAATGTGGAGAAGGGTGAACTGCCTCCAAGGATGAGATACCCTGCAAACAGCTAAGGAGAAAAAATGAGAAAAATAAATAAGCGTAAGCGCAGGACTATAATTATTGTTACAGTTTTAATACTAATAGTGTTTGGTGCATATTTGATAATAGAAAATATAAATAATGATAAATTACCTCCGATAGACCATGAGGAAGAAATACAAGAAGAGGAAGCTTCAAATGAACCGGAACCGGCGGAAGAAGA
>JAAYOE010000147.1 GCA_012520455.1 Tissierellia bacterium | reverse complement strand
CAAAAAGAGTGTTCGGAGGGGTTTTAAAAAAAGAAAAAGCCAAAGAAGGATCAATGTCATCCTTTCAAGCACTTGCAACCAGTATTGCGGCACAAATTGGGACAGGTAATGTTGCCGGAGTTGCAACTGCAATTACAATGGGAGGCCCGGGGGCCGTATTCTGGATGTGGGTTTCTGCCTTTTTCGGAATGGCGACAATTTTTGTAGAAGCAACATTAGCCCAGAAATACCGCGAAACCGACAATGATGGTCAGTTGGTCGGCGGTCCGGCCTACTACATTAAAAACGGTCTTGGTAATAAAGGTTTGGCTGCATTTTTTGCTGTCGCCCTTATAATAGCCTTGGGCTTTATCGGTAACATGGTTCAGTCAAATTCAATAGCCGACGCTGTAAGCAGGGCATTTAACATTCCTCAATTAGCTGTAGGTATAATAATTGCAGTATTGGCAGGACTAATTTTTATAGGAGGGATGAAAAGAATAGCTTCCTTTGCCGAATTGGTTGTACCCCTAATGGCAACTCTTTATATATTGGGAGCAATAATAGTTATGTTCTTATTCAGCGGAAATATTCCTGCCGTATTTAAATCTATCTTTGTAGCAGCCTTTAATCCCGAAGCAATTATGGGCGGCGCTGCCGGTATAGGGGTACAGCAGGCAGTGAGATACGGGATCGCTAGAGGACTATTCTCAAATGAAGCTGGTATGGGTTCAACACCAAACTCCCATGCGGTTGCCAATGTGCTCCATCCGGTTGAGCAGGGGCTTGTTGCAATGATAGCTGTATTCATAGACACTTTATTGGTATGTTCGGCAACAGCAATAGTAATTTTATCAACAGGCGCCAACGGCTTAGGCCTGGTCGGAGTAGGTGTAACTCAAGCAGCTTTCAAAATTGCCTATGGCCCCATAGGAGAAAAATTCCTTGCCGTATGCTTGACCTTCTTTGCATTTACAACCTTGGTAGGCTGGTATTACTTCGGTGAAAACAATATAAGATTCTTATTTAAAGGCAAGAATTCAATTCGTGTTTATCAGATAATAGTATTGTTATTCATAGTGTTGGGTTCATATCAAAAAGTTGATTTTGTATGGAACTTAGCAGATATGTTTAACGGCATCATGGTTGTTCCGAACTTAATAGCGATATTCGTACTCTTTAAAGAAAGCAAAGGAATGCTTGAAGATTACGATGAGCAAAACCAAAAAGGCGAAAGACTTCACTATGATTACAAGTACCAATAAAAGCAGAAACACCTTAAAATAAGGTGTCATAATACTGACAAACCCGCTGATTTAGCGGGTTTTCTTATTCATATTGCTCAACACTCTAATCAAATCACTGAATACTCCATAAGCTGTCTGTTCTATTTCCGGCTCGTGTTCTACTATAGAAACTGTACCCATCAAATCCGTTGTTATGCTGACTATGGATGTAGTGCCGGTGATACTTGCAAGAAGGGAGGTTTGACTTACTTCTTCAGGCCTTAACCTTTCAATTACTTTTCCCTTTTATAATCAGCTTATTTTATCATCAGTGCAATATCCAAAGCTTTTGCTTCATTATTTGCATTCATTATACCATAGTTTTGCTTTAAAAGAGAAGTGGTAAAAGAAAAACTGCCCAATTCAATCAGGGCAGTTTTATGATTTCTAAATTAATCTTCCAATTCCTTTAATTCGTCCATATCTATGTCTATATCTTTCTCGTCATAGGGTTTAAAGACACCTTCTTCGACAACCTTCAGGTCTTCGCCTCTTATTTCTTCCACTTCTATAGTCCCGTCGCTTTTTTCCACATTTACTTTTGCTGTTACAAAGAGCGGGTTGATATCCAATACTATCCCTGTTTTGTTTGTCCCAAGCACCTGGACCCTGTCTCCCAAATCCGGCAGCTTTTTGATATTTTCTTCATATACCTGATGCTCATAGTTTAAACAGCACATAAGGCGTGAGCATATACCCGATATTTTGGCGGGATTTAAGGATAATTTCTGCTCTTTGGCCATTTTTATGGATACAGGATAAAACTCCCCTAAAAATGATGCGCAGCACATATGTCTTCCGCAGGGACCGATGCCCCCAATCATTTTTGCTTCGTCTCTAACCCCTATCTGCCTTAATTCTATTCTTGTCCTGAATATGGCCGCCAAATCTTTTACCAATTCCCTGAAATCTATCCTGCCGTCAGCCGTGAAATAGAAAATAACTTTGTTGTTATCGAAAGTGTATTCTATATCAATGAGCTTCATTTCCAATCCATGCTCTTCTATTTTCTTTAAGCATATATCAAAAGCTTCTTTTTCTTTTTCCGTATTTTCTTGATTTATTCTTTTATCCTCTTCCGTAGCAACCCTTAATACCTTTTTCAAAGGCTGCACTATATTTTCTTCCTTAACCATCTTAGGGCCTACGACAACCTGGCCGTACTCGATTCCCCTTATAGTTTCTACTATTACAAAATCTCCATTGTTAATCCACTTTTTCTCGGGATCAAAATAGTATATCTTGCCGGCTTTTTTAAATCTTACGCCAACCACCTTTATCATTTAAAGTCCTCCTGAATCCTTAAAAGCATATTATCTATTGCCAATTTATAATTTACATTGTTCTTTATACTGTCGCTGATATTTTGCATGAATTCAATTATATCTGAATCCGCCTTCGTTTTTTTCCCGTGAGTCCTCAATAAGTCCATATAATCTTTGTTTATTACAAGATTTTCCAGTTTGTTGCTGACAAACATCACGTCTCTTATCCACATTATCATTATTTCTATTATTAAATCTATATTATCTTTTTGATTCTCAAAGTAACTTTCTAATTCATAAATTATTTCCGAATCGGAATTTATGATCCTATCAAAGATTTCAATAATTTCTTCCCGTTTTTTTAATATGTCATCTTTTCCTTGAGCAATGCTGATTGCCTTATTGAGTATTCCTTTTGAATAATTGGCTGCCAACTCAGCCTTTTCATCATCGAAATCCTTCAAAAACGACAAGATTGTTTCTTTGCTTACGCTTCTGAATTTTAGCTCTTGACATCTTGACACAATGGTAGGAAGAAGCAAGTTTGAATTCACGGTCAAAAGTATCATGACCGCATCACCGGGAGGCTCTTCCAAGGTCTTTAAAAACGTATTGGCTGCCTGAGGAGTCATTAAATGGGCATCTTTAATTATATAGACCTTTATTTCAGCCTCGTAGGGTTTTTTGTATATTGAATTAATCAGTTCGTCAATATCTTCCCTCTTAATTCCCTTCCCCTCTTCATTTACAATGTGCAAATCGGGGTGGTTAAAAGAATTTACCTTTATGCAGTTTTTGCATTGATTGCAGGGTTCCTCATGAAAATTTGAGCATAATAGGGACTGGGCAAATATTAAGGCCAATTCGTATTTACCCATGCCTTCAGGCCCTTCAAACAAATAGCAATGGGAAACCTGATTCTTCTTTATGGAATTAATCAAAGACCTTTTAATTTCATCCTGTCCTGCCACTTGGCTGTAAAGCATGGCTTTCTCCTTATATCTTTTCAAACCTGTCTACTGGAGTTACGAACACAACAGCCCCTCCCACCGTCACTTCAATTGTTTGGGGCAAATATCCCCCCACGGTGCTGAATGAGCCGGGAGGTATGGCAGCAGTAACCTTCTTCTTGGTCTTGCATATTTTTCTTATTATTTCAATGGCTTCATCAACCATGTCATCTTCAACCCCTGAAATCACGGTTGTATTCCCGGAACTTAAAAAGCCGCCGGTTGATGACATTTTAGTGGATGAAAAGCCATGCTCTCTCAAGGCGGAAATCAACTTGTTAGCATCATCGTTTTGCACGATTGCCGTTATCAGCTTCATGAGAACCTCCTTATATGGTCAGTAACCCTTTTATTTCTTCAAACACCTCATCGATGGACCTGTCGCCGTCAATGGTTATAATTTCGGGAAAATGTGATGAAAGCTTTTTATATCCTTCATATACGCTTCTGTGAAAAGAAATGTCCTCGTTTTCCAGCCTGTCTCCCCCGTCGATGCTAAGTTTTCTCTTTAAGGCCTTTTCAGGGTCAATATCTAAGAAAATCACCAAATCCGGCTTAAGACCCGCTGTTGCAAAATCATTTATCTTTTTTACCTCATCGATACCAAGGCCCCTCCCAAGGCCTTGGTACACCAAACTTGAATAAACATATCTTTCGCTTATCACTACTTTTCCCGCTTTAAGCCAGGGAATTATCTTTTCGGATACTAATTGTGCTCTTGAAGCAGCGTAGAGCAAGGCTTCAGTCCTGTAATCCATTTCAGTGTTATCCCTGTCCAAAATCAGTTCCCTGATTTTTTCGCTTATCTGTGTGCCACCCGGTTCCCTGGTAAATTCAATATCGTGCCCCTTTTGGCTGAAGTATTTTCCTATTCTGTCAGCTATGGTGCTTTTACCTGAGCCGTCAGAGCCTTCCAATACTATAAATCTTCCTTCCATTTAACAACTCTCACTAAATTATTTTCGTCAACCCCGTTTACATTAATGCCGTTCTCCAGCATAGTTTTAACATAGTCAACTGTATCCTGAACAATTATTTCTCCCGGACATACAAGGGGTATTCCGGGCGGATATGGTATTATGAATTCTGCAGCGGTCTTGCCTATGGCCTCATCCATGTTAAGAAGCATGTTTTCCGCATAAAAGGCCTTCCTCATTTTTCTTTCGTGCTGCAGCTGAGGAAAAGGCTCGATTTGAACAATTTCTCTTTTTTCTTTATTTTTGGATTCCTCAATATATATCTCCTTTACGGCATCAAAAAGTCTGTCTATATCTTCAGGTTCATCAGTTGCCGTAACATAGCCGACGGTATACTGCAAATCAGCAAATTCCATTTGAATCCTGTATTTATACCTCAATATATCCTGAAGCTGGGTACCTGTTATCCCAAGCTCGCTCATGCTTATGACAGCCCGGGTTGCGTCAAAATCATACAAGCCTTCGCCTATCAGGAAGTCATCTTCAAGTACATTGATTCCCATATTCCTAAGTTCCAAAGTTCTTCTTTTAAATACTTCGATATTTCTTTTAAGTCTTTCTTCCCCGTTTTCCTCCATCCAATGAACCGCATTTTCTATTGATGCCATCAAAATATATGATGGAGAAGTAGTTTGCAGCATCCTCAGCATTGTTTCTAAATTGTTGATGTTCACCCTGTCGGAGCAAATATGCAGAAGTGAGCCTTGAGTGAGACATGGCAATGTCTTATGGGTGCTTTGGGTAACTATGTCCGCACCGGAGTTTTCCGCCGGCGGCGGCAAAAGCTCCTTGCAAAACTGAAGGTGGGACCCGTGAGCTTCATCTATAAGTAAAATCTTGCAGTGCTTATGAACAATATCCGCTGCTTTTTTTACATCGAAACAAATACCGTAAAATGTAGGGTAGGTCAATACAACCATTTTTATATCCGGATTATCGGTGAGCATTTGGTCGAGCTTATCCAAGCTTATACTGAAATTTAAGCCGTATTTTTTGTTAAAATCCGGATACAGGTAAAAGAGTTTCAAATCTCCTAATATGCAGGCGTTGTAAACAGACTTGTGACAATCCCTTTGCACAAGTATTTTATCTCCGGGATTGGTACATGCCATAATTGCCGAGATGATACCGCAAGAGGTTCCGTTAACAACCATGTAGGATTTCTTGCTGCCATATACCTTGGAAATGTAGTTCATGGCATCCTTTAAAAAGCCTGTAGGATAATGCAGATTATCCGTTCCCAATGTTTCCGTAATGTCAAAAAAATTCAGATTCTTTTCAAGTTCACCTAAAATTTCCGCTTTTCCTTTGTGTCCCGGCATGTGGAAATTTGTATCTACTTCGCTTCGATACTGCTTAATACCCGAAATAATGTTGCGTTTTTTCATCTCTTTATCTCCCGTAGACCGATAAATTCATCACTTGTTGCTTATATATCGGGATTAGTTCTTCAGCTCCTTCAAATCATTATTTTTTATTTCTTTTTTTAGCAATGCTGTTGGTGGTATGGACGGTTTCAACCGCTAATACCACGGTTATCGAGAAAAACATCATGGCAACCGAAAATAGTACAACATATTCAAGCCACATACAATCACCTTCCTCTAAACATTATATAACAGCACCTTATCATTGTCCAATAAAACTTGAATTTTTATCATATAAGCAGTTTAACCAACAAGAGGGCAATAAATCCCGGTATGCCTAAAACTCCTATAATCAAGGCGGTAAATTCATTAACTCCTATGTAAACTCCGGTATATTGTCCGAAAAAATTGAATATTATTAAAGCCAAGGCACCAATCAAAGAATTAAGAAGTATTTTTCCCATAAATTTTAAAGGTTTGAAGAATATCCAGGATATCATGAAAATCAGCATTATACCTGCCGTATAAGTTAATACTATACCTAAATCTGCTCCAGTCACGACAACCTCCACCAAATTAAATTATCCGGATTGCCCGGTTATTTAATTTTATGAAGTTGTCCTCATATTTATGTCATTGCTATCTTTAATTATAGGTATCCTTCAGGT
>JAAYOE010000146.1 GCA_012520455.1 Tissierellia bacterium | reverse complement strand
TAAAACACTTAGGATTTATGGATGGAAATACTCTGTTGGGATTAATAACGCAACTTCAAATGTTTTTATCAATATACTTGATAATTACTGAAGATAAAGCCGGATTAATAGCATCCGTTCTGATAAATAGTGTCACCCTTTTATCTTCTTTGTCTTCAATAATTCGAAGCAATTCATTTAAACCACTACCAGGGACTATTTCTCATTTAGTAACGTTTTTAATTATAGTGCTCATAGCGACGTATAAGAAGAAAACAGCTGAAAACATAAAAGAAATCAAGACTCAAAGGAATATTCTTGAAATATCTGAAAAAAGACTATTTCAAATGGCCTATTATGATTCCTTAACAGGACTTCATAATAAGGATATGTTTGAGGAACAACTGAACAAGTCAATCGATGAAGCGAAAAACATCTCAATGTTAGGGATTGTATTTCTTGACTTGGACTCATTTAAATCCGTCAACGATACCATGGGACACCCGACAGGCGATTATGTATTAAAGATAATTGCTAACCGCCTATCTTCCTGTTTAAGAGCTGAGGATACCATTGCGAGATTCGGTGGAGATGAGTTCTTAATATTGATTAAAAATATTAAAAGTTATGATGAGCTAAAAAAAGTCACAAGCAGGATTATGGATGTCTTCGAGGAACCTATGGTAGTTCAGGATATTGAATATTTTATTACTGCCAGTGCCGGTGTTTCAGTATATCCGGTTGATGGTGAAAATTCTGAAACACTGATAAAAAATGCTGATATTGCAATGTATCGAGCAAAAACCTGCGGAAAGAACCAATGTATTTATTGTTCACCAATGATTAAAGATGAAACTATAACAAAGATGAAATTAACAAACAGCTTGTACAGAGCGCTCGATAGAAATGAATTATATCTGAATTATCAACCTCAAATTAGTGCAGAAACCCAAGAAATAATAGGGTTCGAAGCACTTTTGCGCTGGAATAACAAAGAACATGGGTTAGTTTCACCGAATATCTTTATACCAATGGCAGAACAAACAGGTCTAATCAGACAGATTGGATTATGGACTATCAAAACGGCATGTGAAGACTTTAAATCGTTCAAGAAATGCTATGATAAAGATATCATCCTCTCAATAAATTTGTCAATCGAGCAATTAAAAGACAATAATATTGCTGAGAAGATTAACAAAATATTATTTGATACGGAAACCGATGCTAAAGATATACAAATTGAAATTACCGAATCAATTGCCTTTAATGAAGACCCAAATATTCTACAACGGTTAAAAGACATAAGAAATCTTGGCATTAAAATATCCATTGATGATTTTGGTAAAGGTTATTCATCATTTAACAGACTTAAGACCTTCCCAATTGACCTGCTAAAAATTGATATGGACTTTGTCCGTGGTATTACTGCCCCATCAAAAAAGGACAGAGCAATTATTAAGAGCATTATTCAAATCGCAAAAAACTTAAATATCGAAGTACTGGCAGAAGGCGTTGAAACAAAAGAACAGTACACATACTTAAAATATAACGGCTGTGATATGATTCAAGGTTATTACTTTTATAAACCTATGCCAGCAAATGAAATTGAAAGCTTAATAAGCAATCCGCCCGGAATTAAGATTAGTTGAGGAATATTCCAACCATAAGAGATATTTTAGTTGATGAAACAAATGGGACGGTTCTTTTTGTTCTGTTTCTGAGAACAAAAAGAACCGTCCCTAAAAATTTATTTTCGATATAATGATTTTCCGTCAATTCCGGTGAGGTTGTAGGCGCAGAAGGGAATTATCCGCTTATCGGGACTCACAATATTGATATAACAGTCCTTTAACCTATCTAAATCCAGATTCCATGCATCCTGAAAAGCCATGGCGGATACTGTCAGAGAATATTGCTGAATACGTTCAATAAAACCATCCAAGGTCTCGGGATTATTATTCCTTGGTGCTGCTTTTGCTTTATTGATTACTCCCCTCCACTTCCTGGAAACATACTGGCGGGCTTTTTCCGATTTGTTTTCGGATGGGCAGCAGCAGCTTTCTCTTTTACTGCGAATGGCTTTCAAGGTTTCATCGGGATTTAAAATGAATACCCCGTTGAAAGAACAATAGGAATTTTCTGCTGTAGCTGATTTAAAGTCTTCCACCTTCATTTTGCCCTTTGTCTGATTTTCTATATCTCTTAATAATTCGGGCAAGGTATAACGTTCCATTTTACCATGAGGATACCTTCCAAAAAAGCTCACGGGCTGAAAATGTACACCTCTTACAAAGGGCATTTTTTTAACGGCAAAATCTAAAATATAACCAATTTCATCCGTATTCAGGCCCTTAATCAAGGTGGGAACCAATACCACACCTAAACCATACTCAGCGCAGTTCTCTATAGCCCTGTCCTTGATGCTGAACAAGGCTTTTCCCCGAATCTTTTCCCACACTTCATCTCTCAAGGAGTCAAATTGCAGGTATACGCAATCAAGTCCCGCTTCTTTTAAACTTTTCACATAGTCTATGTCATCAGCAAGTCTTATGCCGTTGGTATTTAATTGGAAAAAGGGAAATCCCATATCTTTGCCCATTTTTATAATTTGGGGCACATCATCCCTGATGCTGGGCTCTCCTCCTGAAATCTGAATATTAAATGAACCTCCTGCTTCTTTAAGGAGTTTGTACCACTGTTCTATATCCTCCAGGGAAGGATCTTTTTCATTTAACTTCCCTGAAGATGCAAAGCATATGGGGCAGTGCAAATTGCACCTGTTGGTTATTTCCAAAAGGACACAGCATATATGCTGCCTGTGGTCAGGACATATACCGCAGTCATAGGGACATCCCCTGTTAACTTCTGTCAGAGTGTAAATATTTGAAGCAGCATCTTTTTTGCTTCCCCATGAAGTGTATGAAGGATCACCTTTCCATATAATTACGGAAAAGTCACCATGTTCTTTACATGTTTTTTTTAAATAAACATCATCCCCGTATTGCATTTTTTGAGCTTTTATCCTTGACAGGCAAAGGGGACATACGCTTTCTGTTTCACCAATCAAAATGCCATCTGACTTTTTCAATACACTCACCACTTTTCCTTTTAAAGAAATGCTCCTCATCCCAGTCTAAAACCGATAATGAAGAGCCTTCTTTGTTACGGAAGCGGTGGGATTCGAACCCACGTGCCCCGAAAGGCAACCGCATTTCGAGTGCGGCTCGTTATGACCACTTCGATACGCTTCCAAGCTGATTAGCCAGCTCTAATAGTTTATCCAATCTAAGTTATATTGTCAATGTAAAAAATTGAGATTCTTCACTGCGTTCAGAATGACGCCCGTGTGAGGCAAGAAAGTTCCTATTCTAACTCCTTGAATGTTTTTACAGCATGTTTCAGTTTTTCTACTATGGGGAGGTTGTAGGGGCACTTTCTTTCACATTTGCGGCATCGGACACATTGGTCAGCTTTAACTTCCAAGGAGTCATATCTGAGCTTGCCAAATTCCGGCATATTATATTTTATAACGTAGTTTTCATATACAAATATGTTGGGTATGTCGATTCCTTCGGGACAAGGCTTGCAATAGCCGCACCGCCTGCAGAATTCCGTTCCCAAGGCTTCAACTTCCCTGTTTATTATGTCCTCTTCTTCCTTTGTCAGGGCTTGTCCGTCTATTCCCACCCGAGCGTTTTCAATTACCTGGTCGATTGTGTCCATCCCGGGTATGGCAACCGTTATAAGGTTTGAATTCATAACATACTTCAAGGACAAGGAGGGGTTGTCAAAAGCGCCGCCTGCCAAGGGCTTCATTGCGATTGTTCCCATACCCTTGTCAAGTGCCTTCAGCAAAAGCTCCCTTCCCTGAGACTCAACGGGATTAAAGGGAAACTGTACGGTTTCAAATTCATCATTATCAATGGCCTCAATCAGGAGCTCCCTTATGTGGCCTGTTATTCCTATATGTTTAATCAAGCCTTGTGCCTTGGCTTCGACCAAAGCCTTCAGTCCCCCATTTTCCGAAAAAAGGGTATCAACCTGCTGTTTGGAGCTGATATTGTGGACTTGATACAAATCTATATAATCCAGCTCCATATCATTCAGACTTTGCTCGATTGAGCTTTTCATCGAATCATAATCAAAGCTCATGGCCTTGGTGGCAATGTAGAAATTCTCCCTGCCTGCTTCCTTGAGGGCCTTGCCTATATATTTTTCGCTGACTGTATAGGCCCTCGCCGTATCAATAAAATTAATCCCTTGTTTTTTGCATTCAAGTATTAAGTTTATTGCTTCTTTTTCACTTACATGCTGAATAGGGATTCCTCCGAATCCTATTACGGACACTTCCATGCCCGTATTGCCCAATAGTCTTTTTTTCATATTCTACCTCACGATTATTATTGAATTTATTATATATTAGATATTTATCCGAGTCAATGTAGAATGTCTTAGGCCGTGACTGCAGAAATCGACATTGAACCGCCAAATCCGGTTTCTTTGAAATTTCACGAAAGGTTTGGTTTTAAGGAGGTAGGAAAACAAGCAGTTGCAGGCGGCAAAAAGATTGTCTCCCTGCAAGCCGCTAAAATTGCAGGACATATATAAGGCAATTAAAGAAACATCCCGCAAAATTTAGGCGGGATGTTTTATATAATTTGGAAGAAGATAAAAAAGTATTATCGATAGAATTATCTCCATAAATTCATTAATTATACATATATTTTTGAAATATTTATATTAATGTTATAAGGTTGGGGACACACCGTAATAGTTTCCTTATGTGGTGATAATTTGAAAAAAAACAGTTTGATAATTTTGCCGATTTTTATACTTTATGCTGCGGTTTTTAGGTTCATATATTTGGAAAACGGCCTGTCGCTGATTATGCAGGCATGCTTTCCCATATTTGCCGGTGTGCTTTTGGCTGCAATTTTAAATCCTGTCTTGGTTTTTTTTGAAGTAAGATTAAAAATCCAAAACAGGTATCTTGCCCTTATAATGACTTATATGTTCATATTTTTGATGATATTTGTCGTGGTCAAAACCATCACCCCCAACATAATAAACAGCATCATTCAATTATCAAAGGATGTACCCGGGCTTTACCGGAAGGCAAATAATTTTCTGTCTCTTTTAAGTGATGACATAATAGTAAAACTTTATTTGGCTGAAATTGCACAAAAATTATCTTCCTTGTTGACCGCCCTGATAAACAATGCCCTGACAAAGGTAATAGATATTTTAACTGCCCTTGCCAACGGCTTGTTATCAATAATTATTTCTGTCTACATCCTGATAGATAAGAAGAGCATTGAAGACTGGTTCAAAGAGTTTTTAGGTCTCCTTGCCGGAAGGAAAACCGCAAATGATATGATTAAAATAATCCATATCCTTTACCGCAATGTTTCAAGCTACTTATCGGGGAAAGCAATCTCTTCCCTAATAATGGCCTTGTTAATCTTTGCAGGTTCAAAATATATAATAAAATGTCCCTACCCTATTATTGACTCAATGGTCATCGGTATTACCAATATGATTCCTTATTTCGGCACATTTATCGGGGCTGTTCCCCTAGTCTTAATCAATGCTTTGTACGAGCCCCAAAAAGGATTTCTCTTGTTTATTTTAATTTTGATGCTCCAGCAAGTCGAAAACCTCATTATTGACCCGAAAATATTAAGCAATCAATTGTCAATAAAACCTATATTGGTTATTATTTCGATAATAATAGGAGGCGGCCTGTTCGGCCCCTTGGGACTCTTTTTTGCTGTTCCTGTGGCCTCTTTGATAAAATCTGCAGCGGATGTTTATATGCGGAAAAAATCGAATAAAAACATGGATATTATAGATAAATCCCTTTAAATACCACCGCTTGTGGATTAAACTGTTGACAAGTGACAAAAAAGGCATAAAATTTGTGTATAACTCCTTATGATAAAAAATTTTAACTGTTAATAACTTTTACATAAACTAAGGCGGAATATGATGTGGAATGATAAAAGATACCATAGCTTGGATTATGAACTAAAGAAAATATTTGGCGAGAAAGCCATCAAGTTGTCAATCGATGGAAATTTTACCTGCCCCAACAGGGACGGCAAGGTAGGCCTCAGGGGCTGTATTTTTTGCAGCGAGAGAGGCTCCGGAGATTTTACAATCAGGGGAAAGACAATTACCGACCAGGTTGAGAAGCAAAAATCTCTCATGTCAAATAAGTGGAAAAGCTCTACCTATATTGCATATTTTCAAAATTACACCTCCACCTATGACACTGTTGACAATCTGAGAAAAAAATTCAATGAAGCCTTAAGCTGTGAGGATATTAAGGGTATTGCAATTGCCACCAGGCCTGACTGCATATCCCGGGAGGTTGCTGTTTTATTGGAGGAGCTCAATAAAAAAACCTTCCTCTGGGTGGAGCTGGGTCTGCAGACGATACACGATAAGACAGCTGATTTTATAAGAAGAGGTTTCACTTTAGACCGGTTTAACCGGGCAGTTGATATTTTAAACAATAAAAATATTAAGACCGTGGTTCATTTAATCATGGGCCTGCCCGGAGAATCCAGAGAGGACATGTTGGATTCGGTTAGATATGTTTCCGGTTTAAACATTTGGGGCGTGAAGATTCACATGCTCCACATCTTAAAAAATACCGATTTGGCTGTATTCTATGAAAAAAATCCTTTCAAGATTTTATCCCGGGAAGAATACGTGGATTTGGTTTGTGACGCTTTGGAATTATTAAAAAAGGACATCGTCATCCACAGGCTCACAGGTGACGGAAAAAAATCCGATTTGATAGAACCCAAATGGACCCTCCACAAGTTAAAAGTCTTGTCCGACATCGATAAAACATTGAAAATCAGGGAAAGTTTTCAAGGCAAAAATTTTCCATTGTAATGTTAATGTAATACTAATTAAATTGTTATAAGGTATAATAATATTAAGGAAATACTATTAATTATAGTATTTTTTTAATTGAAGGGTTTAAGGATTGATAACATGAAAAAAGTATTATTAATGATAATAATATTTATCTTGCTTGCATCTTTTGCAAATATATATGCTGCCGACTTTACGGACATAAAAAGAGATTACTATTTGGAAGAAGCTTTAGGTGTCTTGGCAGGCTATGAAGTTATTCAAGGCTATCCGGACAAGACCTTCAGGCCGGACAGAATTGTTACTCGTGCCGAGATGGCTAAAATTATAACTGTGGCAGCAGGTTTTAACGAGTTTTCCAAGAATATGACCACGGTTTATGAAGATATGCGGGGACACTGGGCTGAAAGTTATGTGGAGCTTGCAAATGTATTGGGCATAGTCAAAGGGATTTCACCATCTGCCTACGGTCCGGATAATCTTATAAAGTTTGAAGAAGCCTACACAATGATTTTGAGGCTTTTGGGATATACCGACGAATCTTTGGCCGGAACCTGGCCTTCCAATTATTATCAAAAGGCCTTGGAATTAAACTTGTTTGAAAATGTCAATATCCCTGCTGAATTTGCATCCAGAAGAGACATAACTATAATGCTGTATAACGCATTAGGGAAGAATTTAGTTACGGTTAAGGATAACAACACCCTCAGCCTTACAAATAAAACCCTTATTTCAAAATTAGGCAGGATTGCTACAAAAGAAATATCAATCAAAGATTTGAATGAAGATAATTTTGACTATACGGATTATTTGTTCAATAAGTGGGATGTTTACTATGACAACAAAGGAAATCCGGTACATCTTAACAACCCCCGGTACAATGAATTTTCAGGACTTGTAACCAGCCTCCTTTCAAACAGGGTTATCTTTGTAACGGATGATTACGGCAACGTGAGAGTTTTTAAAGTTCCTGATGTTCCCATAATCATCAACGGAGAAAAAGGCAGTTTTAACAGTTTAAGTGATGCAAGAATAAAAATTGTTTTTGAAGAGGATTCTTTTAAAGGTGAAGTTATAGGTATCATAGCCTATAAGGCAACCGACGTGATCGTGGTGGAGAGAGACGACCTGTATAAGGAAGGAAGCAGGCAATTTGCCGGTAAAAGCCTTCCATTAAGGAACTCGGAAATAAACCACAAAAAACTTCATATTAAAGGCGATGCCAAATCCTTGGATGAAATAACAGTTAATGACGTGGTATACTTTTACGAATCGAAGGACGGTAAAAATGCCCCCCTTACCATGCATGTGTTAAGGTCCAAGGTTGAAGGCGTCATTACAAATGTCGAAAGTGCAAACAACAATACTTTCTATACTATAAACAATATCACCTACATGACGGGAAAGGATTTTATTTTTACCGAAAAGGCAAGCATAAATGATTCGGTTACCTTAATATTGGATAAAAACAACAATATCATAAAGCTGTATATCAATAAATACGGCAAAAAACCTTCAACCTACGGCCTTGTAATAAGTTCCTCAAACAGCACCACCGGCAATGCCTCGGCCCGAATATTAGATGAGTACGGAGGACTCAAGACCTATTCCCTGGCAGATAATTCAAGTGTGGTAAGAGTGGTTGAAAATGATTCAGGTGTTTTGAAGCAAACCTTGATTAAGGCCAATGACCTGGTTATGTTTGACCCGGTATCAAGCGGAACATTAAAAATCATTAACTTGATGCCCGCAAGGAATATTGCGGCCTCTTACAACAGCCAGACTCAAGCTTTAGAAAACGGTTATTACATTTCAACCGATACATTTATCGTATACGGGAACAACAACCAGTATCAGCTCTTGTCACCGTCCCGGCTAAACGGGTATTTGGAAGGAAAAGCAGTTGTTAATTATTCGGGACATATAGATGCCCTATACCTTACAAAAGGATTGAAGGATTCCGCCGGCGTGACCATTACTAACGATGCCAATCAAAACTACAACGGAACCATATACGGCATAATAAAGGGGGTTACAAAGATAGATGATACAACAAGCCACCTGCAGTTTTTTAATGACAACAGCGTATTTTCCGTATCAAATACATCTGCGGCGGGCAAAAGTATTTCGTCAATGATGAACTCCTATGTCAGGGCGGTAATTGTCAACGGGGTGGTCTCAAGTATTGAAAAGGTAACTCCAGAAACATCAAGAATACAAATATCGCAAATTTATGCAAATCAAATGCTTATTGACGATATAACCTACTTGGAATACTCTCAGGACATAAAGGTATACATTTGCAGCCTGGATGGTTCAGGGAACATAAAAAGTTTTACGGAAGGCAGCAAGAAGGACATCAAGCCGGGCTCCACTGCCCAGCTCTACGACCTATACGGAGGTTTCGACGGAGTGATTGATGTAGTGCTTATATTTAAATAGACAGCAAAAAAGATGACTTTGGGGTCATCTTTTTTTTATTAAAAATATTATTGCTAATTTTTTTACAATTATTGATAAAATAATATTGGTTTGCTATAATTTATTCAGTAATTAATGTCAGGGGACATTCCTCTAAGCTGACTTTCAAGGCTTATCATCAATTAGAGGCATATCTCCATACCACTAAAGGAGGTTCGAATAAATGAACGAAAAACTTAGGCCTGCATGGGTTGAAGTGAACAGAGAAAAAGCTGTGCATAATTTTTTGGAAGTGAGAAGGGCAGTAGGTCCCAAGGTAAAAATATGTGCTGTTGTTAAAGCTGACAGCTATGGAATGGGATCTCTGGAAATGTCCAAGATGTATCTTGAAAATGGTGTGGATATGTTTGCGGTGGCAGTGATAGGTGAAGCTCTTGAACTGAGAAAAGAAATAAAAGATAAGGACATCCTGATACTGGGTTACACACCGGAAGAGTTTTATGAAGATGCAATAGAAAATAATATTACTTTGGCCCTTTATAACTACGACCATGCCGTAAGATTGAACGAGGCAGCAAAGAAATTGAACAAGAAGGCAAAGATTCACATCAAAGTTGAAACAGGCATGAACAGGTTAGGATTTTTACCTACAGAGGAAAATGCAGATAAGGTGGCAGAAATTGCAAAAATGGACAACATTAAAATCGAAGGTGCCTTTTCCCATCAGGCCAAGGCTGATGAAAGAGATAAAACAACTGCTCACATGCAGGCCGGAAGGTTTATAAAATTCATGGGAATGCTCGAAGAAAGAAATGTGGAGGTTCCCGTTAAGCATATAGCTAACAGTGCAACTATAATTGAAATGCCCGAGTATTATTTCGATATGGTAAGACCGGGCATTATATTGTCGGGATTCTATCCTTCCGATGAGGTGGATACCGAAAAATACAAATTCAAAATATGCGTTACCCTCAAGGCAAGGGTAGCAAATGTAAAAACAATCGATGCAGGCGAAGGTGTTGGATATGGTCATTTGTACAAGGCAGATAAGCCGGTAGTGGTAGGAACGATTCCGGTAGGATATGCCGACGGATATTCAAGGCTATTATCAAATAAGGGATATGTTGTAATAAAAGGTGTAAAATGCCCCATACTGGGAAAAGTATGCATGGATCAATTTATGGTTGATTTGTCCAAGGTGGATAACCCCCAGATAGGAGATGTAGCTATACTTTACGGAGATGGTACCGATGGGGCTATGACTGCAGAGGACGTAGCCAATATGAGAGGCACCATTTCCTATGAGGTGCTGACAAATTTGGCCGTAAGGAGACTTCCAAAAATCTACATTTAAGGAGAGTTTATGGATTACAAGCTGATAGAGAAAAATGATCATGAGCTATACAGCTGCATGATGGAAGAAAAGCAAAGGCAGGATATTAATATTGAGTTGATAGCATCCGAGAATTTTGTTTCCGATACGGTTTTGCAGGCTATAGGAAGCCATTTGACCAATAAGTATGCGGAAGGGTATCCCGGCAAAAGGTATTACGGAGGATGCCAATTCGTTGACAAGGTAGAAAACTTAGCCATAGAAAGGGCTAAGAAAATCTTTGGAGCAGACCATGTTAATGTACAGCCCCATTCAGGGTCAAGTGCTAACTTCGGGGTATACTTTTCGGTACTTAGACCCGGTGATAAAATATTAGGTATGGACTTAAGCCATGGAGGACACCTGACTCACGGGAGTCCCGTGAATATGTCAGGCTCATACTTCAAGGCAATCTTTTACGGTGTGAACAAGGAAACGGAAACAATTGATTATGATGAGGTTAGGGCGATCGCAAAAAAAGAAAAGCCGAAAATGATAGTGGCAGGGGCCAGTGCCTATTCCAGAACTATTGATTTTAAGGCATTCAGGGAAATTGCCCAGGAAGCCGGTGCCTACTTTATGGTGGATATGGCCCATATTGCAGGAATCATAGCCGCAGGTCTTCACCCTAATCCCGTAGAGTACGCAGACTTTGTTACCACCACTACCCATAAAACCCTGAGAGGGCCAAGGGGCGGTATGATTCTGTGCAGGCAGGAATTTGCTCAAAAAATAGATAAAGCAATTTTTCCGGGAATCCAGGGAGGTCCCTTGATGCATGTCATTGCTGCCAAAGCCGCATGCTTTAAGGAAGTTTTAGAGGATAGTTTTGTGGTCTATCAGCAGCAAGTTCTGAAAAACGCGAAAAAACTCTCGGAAGAACTCATGAAGAGGGGATTCAGAATAGTATCCGGCGGTACTGACAATCATTTGATGCTGGTTGATTTGAGGAACAAGAATTTAACCGGCAAGGAAGCCGAAGCAATACTTGATGAAATCCATATTACCACAAACAAAAACACTATTCCTTATGACCCTCAAGGTCCTTTTATCACCAGCGGACTCAGAATAGGGACACCGGCAGTGACCACTAAGGGCATGAAGGAAGCTGAAATGGAAGAATTAGCGGACATTATCGATTCAGCACTCACTAAGAGACAGGAAAACAAGTTATTAAGAGAACGTGTACTTGAGTTGACTTCAAAATTTAATTAAGCATAAAACAGACAATCTTTAATATAATTTAATAGGTTGTCTGTTTTTTCCTGCACCTACTTCCAAAATAAAGTCAAAAAGTGTTTTTTGCACGCGTATAGCGGACGGTTGTGTGTTGGAAGGAGAAAATTTTCTTGCAAAAAAATATTTTCGGTGTTATAATCATAGAAATTTATAATAATGAGGAGAGAGTGTATGAAAAGAGTATTATCTTTATTATTGAGCCTATTGATGGTACTGACTTTGTTCACGGCTTGCAGCCCGGCCGCCAGCAATGGAGAGCCGGAAGCAGAAGAAGAGCCGGGTCCGGCAGAAGATGCCGATGTTATTAAAATCGGTGTGTTTGAACCCCTTACAGGCATGAATGGAGGCGGGGGGCTTCAGGAACTTGGCGGCATCGAATATGCAAATAAAGTGTATCCTGAAGTGTTAGGCAAAAAAATCCAATTGGTTGTTGTTGATAACAAGAGCGACAAGGGAGAGGCAACTACCGCAGTGACACGTCTCATCGAAAAGGACAAGGTTGTTGCAATAATCGGCTCATACGGTTCAGCTGTTTCCATTGCAGCGGGTGATATCATAAAGAATGCACAGATTCCTGCAATGGGCGCTTCTTGTACAAACCCCATGGTAACCCAGGGCAATGAATTTTACTTCCGCGCATGCTTCCTTGACCCCTTCCAAGGCAAGGTAATGGCTACCTACGCTATAGAGCAGGGAGCAAAGACAGCGGCTGTAATCATGCAGAATGGAGATGACTACTCTGTAGGTCTCGCTAACTTCTTTATAGATGCATTTAAAAACTTGACGGGAGACGAGAACAGCATAGTTGATGTTTCTGAATTCCAGTTGAATGAATCTGACTTTAACGCAATTCTTACAAACATCAAGGCAAAGAATCCTGATGTAATATTTGCTCCAAGTGCAGCAACTACAGCTCCCTTAATAATTAAGCAGGCAAGAGACCTTGGAATCGATGCCTTGATAATGGGCGGAGATACTTGGGAAAATCCTGCCATCATAGATGTTGCAGGAGAAGATGCGGAAGGTATAGTTCTTTCAACATTCTTTGATGAAAATGACCCGGCCACGGAAGAAGCCCAGAAATTTGTTGAAGGCTACAAAAAAGAATTAGCAGGCAAGGAGCCGATAATCCCAGCAGTTGCAGCATTAGGATATGATGCATACATCTTGTTGAGAGATGCAATCGAAAGGGCAGGTTCAACAGACGGTGTTGCAATAAGGGATGCCTTGAGAGAAACAAAAGATTTTGAAGGCGTAACAGGAATTATTAACTTTACCGAAGAGGGAGATGCCGATAAAAACTTAGCCGTAATTAAGACGGTAAAAGACGGACAATTCGTATTTGTTGATTCGGTAGAAGTAAAATAACTCATTTAAACTTTCAAGGGCGAACTGTTCGTTCGCCCTTTTGCAGTTAATTGATTTGGAGGAAAAAATATGACTGGTCAACTATTCTTGCAGCAGCTTGCCAACGGCATTTCCTTAGGAAGCCTGTATGCCCTCTTGGCAATAGGATATACGATGGTTTACGGTATCTTAAGACTTATTAATTTTGCCCATGGGGATATTTTTATGATGGCAGCTTATTTTATGATCTTCAGCATTATTACCTTCAAACTCCCATGGTTTGTTGCAATAATAATAGTGATAACAGCAACGGTTGCCTTAGGCGTTTTGGTAGAAAAAACTGCCTATAAGCCCTTAAGGAATGCTCCTCGTATGTCTATAATGATTTCTGCCATAGGGGCGTCATTCCTTTTGGAAAACTTGGCAACCTATTTGTTTACCGGCGTTCCAAGGGGGTTTCCGGACATCAAGGTATTGACGACAACAGTGAAAATAGGGGGTCTTTCATTGACTATAGCCACCTTAATCACACCCTTCGTCACCCTCATTCTCTTATATGCCGTGCTTTTCATAACCAACAAGACTAAAATCGGTATGGCAATGAGGGCAGTTTCGAAGGATTTTGAAACTGCCAAACTTATGGGAATTAATATCAATAAGGTAATATCATCTACCTTTATAATCGGTTCATCCTTGGCTGCAATCGGAGCAATTCTCTGGGGCTCCAGATATCCTTCCATAATGCCTCTCACGGGTGTTATGCCGGGGCTCAAATGTTTTATAGCAGCTGTATTGGGGGGTATCGGCAATACTGCAGGGGCGGTTTTGGGAGGATTTATATTAGGTATGGCAGAAATCATGCTCATAACCTTTCTGCCGGCCTTTACCGGTTACAGAGATGCAATGGCATTTGTTATATTGATAGTTGTATTATTGGTTAAACCCACGGGACTACTTGGAGAGAAGGTGACAGATAAGGTATGATGAATAAAATTAATAATAAGAAGACGAGTTTATACTTAAATATTCTGCTTATAGTAATATTTGCGGCAGTAATAACGCTTTTAGATACAAATGTAATAGGTGATGCCTATGTAAGGCGTATTTTGAATCTATCTGCCATTTATGCGATTGTGAGTGTCTCAATGAACTTAGTCAACGGCTTTACGGGTTTGTTTTCTTTGGGACAGGCCGGTTTTATGGCAATCGGGGCTTATTCGGTGGCGATATTTACTGTTCCTTTGGCTGAAAGGGCTAAAATATTCTATATTACCCCTCAGAATCCTGTTTTGGCGCAAATTGAGCTGCCCTTTGTGGCAGCCCTGCTATTGGGAGGATTCTTGGCAGCCTTGGTGGCAATTATGATAGGGGTCCCGGTTCTCAGATTAAAAAGCGACTACTTAGCTATAGCGACCTTAGGCTTTTCGGAAATAATACGAATTGTTTTTACAAATATTAAATCAATAACCAACGGTGCATTGGGAATTAAAAATATACCTACAATGCCTACCATGTGGGTTTTCTTCGGAATAGCCATAATTTCCATCGGCTTTATGCGGCTCCTGATAACCTCCAGCTACGGCAGGGCCTTTAAAGCCATAAGAGAGGATGAAGTGGCGGCAGAAGCAATGGGTATTAATTTATTTAAGCATAAAGTAATGTCATTCAGCATAGGAGCTTTCTTTGCCGGAATCGGAGGCGGACTTTTAGCGACCCTGTTTGCTACTGTAGACCCTAATCAATTCTATTTCCCTGTTACCTACAACTTTCTTTTGATTATAGTTTTAGGCGGAATGGGAAGCATATCAGGCACTATAATAGCATCCTTCGTGGTTACGGCAGGACTTGAGATACTGAGATTCTTCGATGAGCCTTTAACCTTGTTCGGAATAAGTATCCCCTTGTTCCGTCCGGGCTTGAGGATGGTAATATTCTCAATCCTCTTGATGCTCTTGGTGCTCTTCTTCAGAAACGGTCTTTTAGGCCAGAAGGAATTATCCTGGAAGTTGATTATTGACCTCCTTTCCGGGAAATTACCAAGAAAGAAGACCGGTGAAGGAGGTGGTGTACAATGAGTATTCTGAAAATTGACAATGTCACGATGAAATTCGGGGGAGTTACTGCTGTCAACAACCTTAACATCGAAATTCAGGAGGGACGAATCGAAGCCTTGATAGGTCCTAACGGGGCAGGAAAAACAACCGCCTTCAATGTTATTACCGGCGTTTATATGCCCACCCAAGGAAGTGTCTACTACAAAGGTGAAAAAATTACAGGCCTCACACCCGACAAAATAACCAAAAAAGGTATTGCACGAACCTTTCAGAATATAAGATTGTTTAAAAACTTAACCGTATTTGAAAACATACTGATTGCCAACCACCTGAGATTAAATTCTAATTTCTTGTCCGGCACCCTGAGGCTTCCCTGGTACAGCAAGGAAGAAAGGCAGATGCGGGAAAAATCGGAAATGCTCTTAGACAAATTGGATTTGTTAAGATTAAAAAATGAAATAGCTCACTCCCTTCCGTATGGTGAGCAGAGAAAATTAGAAATAGCAAGGGCTCTTGCAACGGATGCGGACCTTCTGCTCCTGGATGAGCCTGCAGCAGGCATGAATCCTTCAGAAACGATGGAGCTGTCAGAGTTCATCCACACCATTAGAGATGAGTTTAAGCTTACGATTTTTATGATTGAGCATCATATGGATTTGGTTATGGAAATATCGGAAAAAATCTACGTCTTGGATTTTGGCCAGCTGATAGCTCAAGGAACAGCAGATGAGGTTAAAAACGACCAAAGAGTTATAGAGGCTTACTTGGGGGTGGAAGAAGATGCTTAAAATTAATGATTTGCATGTAAATTACGGAGGAATATCCGCAGTTAAAGGTATTAGCATGCATGTTCCGGAAAAATCAATCGTAACATTAATAGGAGCTAACGGTGCCGGTAAAAGCACCACCCTTAAAGCTATAGCAGGCCTTGTTAAGGCAAGAAACGGCGAAATTTTGTTCCAGGGAGAAAACATACTTGGGAAAGACGCCATAGATATTGTTGCAAGGGGAGTCACCATGATTCCGGAAGGAAGAAAAGTATTCGTCAACCTGTCGGTACTGGAAAACCTGAAAGTAGGTGCTTACCTTAGAAAAGACAATATTGAAGATGACATAAAGAGGGTTTACGATTTATTTCCCATACTGAAGCAAAGGGCATGGCAATTGGCCGGTACCCTATCGGGAGGGGAGCAGCAAATGCTGGCTGTAGGAAGGGCCTTAATGGCCAGGCCTAAGT
Organism: Tissierellia bacterium; assembly: GCA_012520455.1. Lineage (GTDB taxonomy): Bacteria > Bacillota > Clostridia > Tissierellales > Sedimentibacteraceae > Sedimentibacter. Next base: position 10,872 of record JAAYOE010000146.1, on the reverse strand, counting down.
TGATTATGATGGATGAGCCTTCCTTAGGATTGGCACCCTTAATAGTTAATGCCATATTTGATATAATAAAGGAAATAAACAAACAGGGAACTACAATTTTATTGATTGAGCAAAATGCCAACAAGGCACTCAAGGTTGCCGATTACGGCTATGTCCTGGAAACAGGCAGAATAACCATGGAAGGAAAAGGAATGGACCTTCTGAAAAACGAGAAAATCATAGAAGCTTATTTAGGATCATCCAAAAAATAAAAAACGGGACAGTGGGGACGTACCTTACTGTCCCGCTCTTGTTACATCCATATCATTTCCTAAATTAAAAAACTTTGTGTGACAGCGAGGTACGTCCCTATTGTCTCTGATGTGGGACAACAAGGTACGTCCCCAATGTCTCTTATATAAGCATTTGGATCAAGAATCCTGCTAATACGGAAAAAACATATATGTAAGAGATTATCTTGACATTTTCTTTGATGTTGCGATTCATCCTAAACAAGACCAAGAGCCCTGCACCGGCCCCCGTGGAAAGTCCCGCAATGGCAGAACCGAAGCTTATACTTCCCTCTATGTAAAGCCGGGTGAGTATTATGGATGCGGCACAATTTGGAATGAGTCCTATCATACCTGCCAAGGCCGGCTGGAAAATGCTGTCCCTAAGTAAGATTTCGGACAAATTTTCCTCACCTGCCAGTCCTATAAGAAAATTCAAAAATAAATTAGTAAAAAACAAGAATATAAATATATTGACCGTATGCTTCAGTGCAGGTTTTAATATGCCTTCCTCCCCATGACACCCGCAGTCCGTACAGACGTGACGATGGATGGAGCTCGCAATTCCTTCCTTGATTTTAACCTTAAAAAGGCCTGCAAATACGGAATCGGCCATAAGCCCGGCCATGGCAGCAAGTACAATTTTTACCGCTATAAGGGATAATATCAGTTTAAAATCAGCCTTGCTCGACAGTAATATGGGTATTGCTTCATCGGATGTGGATATGAACACTGCAGCCAAGGTTCCCGCCGAGATTATCCTTCCTGCATATAGATTTGATGCAGCTACGGAAAACCCGCACTGGGGAACACTCCCAAGGACTGCTCCTCCCACGACTCCAAACTTCCTAAGACCTTCCACCAACTTATCGGATGACTTATGCTCAATATATTCAAGTGTTAAATAGGCTGTAAATAAAAACGGCAGCATCTTTAAAGAGTCCATAAGAGCATCTTCAAGAAATTCCCACATAGTTCCTCCCCTGCAGCTTACAAGAAGCACTGCGGATAAGTACCTGAATTCATGAATGTATGAGGGGATATCACCTGTGATATCCCCTAATTTGTGTCTATTTATTAACTGCTTCTTTTAACGATTTTCCTGCCTTGAATACCGGTGCTTTCGATGCAGGAATATCTATTGTTTCGCCGGGATTTCTTGGATTTCTTCCCTGTCTTTCTTTTCTGTCTCTAACTTCAAATGTTCCAAACCCAACTAATTGAACCTTTCCACCTGCTACCAGTTCTTCTTTTATTGTTTCCATAAATCCGTTTAATGCTTTTTCAGCATCCTTTTTAGTAAATCCGGTCTTTTCAGCAACACTAGCAATTAATTCAGCCTTATTCATAAAACCCTCCTTATAAAAAATGTTTTTTATTTAATTTTATCTAAATTCCTATTGGAACTTTGATTTTTCCCACAACTCATCCATTTCTTTCAGAGTCATTTGTTTTAGGTCCTTGCCTGAATTTTTCTCTATGTAGTCAAAGCGGTCAATGAATTTATTGATGGTTTTATTCAGTGCAATATCGGGATTAATCTTCTCAAACCTTGCAAAATTAACAAGTGCAAACAACAAGTCTCCGAACTCTTCTTCCATGTTATCAATGTTGCGATTGTTGTAGGCTTCAATGAATTCCAAGAGTTCTTCTTTTATTTTCAATATCGGTCCCCGGGCATCGGACCAGTCAAAACCGACTTCCGCAGCCCTCTTCTGAACCTTATAGCTCCTGCTTAAGGTTGATAAGGCCTTGGGAACATTTCTCAAATTATCGGTATAGGTGGTAAAATTCTTTTCCTTCAGCTTGGAATTTTCCCAGCTGGTCAATGCTTCCTCAACATTGTCTGCCTTCACATCTCCAAATACATGGGGATGCCTGAAATACATCTTCTTACAAACCTTGGTCACCACATCGTTAAAGTTGAAATAACCTTCCTCAGAAGCTAATTCAGCGTGAAATACAACCTGGAAGAGTAAATCTCCAAGTTCCTCAACTAAATTGTCCACATCATCATTGTCAATTGCATCCACAACCTCATAAGCTTCTTCAATCACATGCTGCCTGATTGAATGATGAGTTTGCTTTTTGTCCCAAGGGCACCCGTCAGGCCCCCTCAGTTCTTTTACTATTCTCAAAAGATTAGATACATTATACACTCTATTGTTTGAAATTTCAATAGGGAGAATGCAAAAATATGTTGAAAATCCGTAATTTTTTTCTTGGTCAAGCAAAAAAACCGGTATTTTCCTTACATTATTTTCCAAAACATCAATAACCAGCGCATCTGCCTCTTCCGGGTATGTTTCCATAAGTGAAAGCTTAAGCATGGATGCAAGTTCCTTGTCATAAACTTGCGTAATAATATTGAGAGAATTAACATCAAATGAAAACTCATCCGCTTCCAAGCAGTCTAATACTTTAATATTCTTATAATCGGCATAGGCGGAAAGCTTTATGCATTTATCAAGAAAACTCATTCCATCAATTATTATTGTATTAATTTGGCCTTTGTATTCATTTATAAGCTTTTTTGTTACAATATCGCCGTAATGAGGGCTTCCCGCAGTGCAGTAGTTAATTTTCCCGTGTTTTTTTGCTTCCTCAATAAGGGTATGTAGGATGGCTTCATATACTTGGTCAAAGGTTTCATATTTCTCGAAATATTCATCAAAGCTTACAATATCTATACTTTTTCTTAAGTGATCCACTAAGGGGTGGCGGTCCGTCCTTACAAATGTCGGAATTTTCTCCGAAAGAGCCTTATTGGCCCTCAATGTCAGGTCGTCTTCACCGCCGGCTCCCAATCCGATTATTTGAATTGTGTTCATATTATTTCCTCACAAACCTGCTTAATTTTTCTCCCTTTGGTATTAGTTCAAGGTCTTCCCGAGTAATCGCTCCCGTTACAAAGAGGCATACCCCATAAACTATCACTGCCGCGCCTATGGAGCCTAAGGTTGCTAAATTTTGACTTCCCAGGGCTGATAATAAAAATCCGAAAGATATCCATACGGAAACTGCCATCACTGCAGAGGATAAAAGTACCCTTGAAGAAACCTTGATTAAAGAAATTTTAATTTTGGTTTTATTTATGTCTACCAAGTTAAAAACAGCTACAAACAAATATGCAACAGTAGTACTTATTGCAGCCCCCTTTATATTTACCTCCGGTATCCCGATTAGGATGTAGGATAGAAATACTTTGACAACCATGCCCAGGGCTAAGTTTTTAACAGGGTGAAATTGTTTGTTTACAGACTGAAGTATGGCTGTAAAGGCTTGAACCAAGGTCAGGAAAATTACCCCTATTGACATTATCTCCAAAAGGGCGCCGGAACTTGCATGTTTTGCAGGCCCTATGGACGGATAAAGGAGGGCAATTATGGGCTCTGCCAGCATAAATAAGCCGATACCGCACGGCAGCCCTATGATTAAGGACATTTTAACCCCGGCATTGGCGGTTTGGTTTAACCTTTTAACCTGCTTTTTGGTAAATGCTTCAGTAATCGAAGGAACCAGACTCATAGCCACGGCTGTCGAAAAAACCTGGGGGAAATTTATCAGGGTCTGGGCCGTTCCGCTCAATTCACCGAACATATCCGTATATTCTTCAACTGTATAGCCGATTGCAGCAAGCCGGTTTGAAACTATGAATGAATCCATATTCCCCATGAGGGGTGCAATTGATGCCCCTATGGTTATGGGAAGGGCAATGTATAAAAGACTTCTGATAACATCTTGCACCGGCTCTGTTTTATTATTTTTAGATAAAATAATTTCTTCCTTAACATTCTTTTTGCTTAAGAAAAACATTGTATAAATAAGTATAAGTGCTGCTATAGCACCTGCAGATGCACCGAAGGTAGCTCCGGCAGCCGCTTCTTCAAGGCCTGTATCTACAAAAGCATAAGCCAGGTATAAACCGACGGCAACCCTGAAAATTTGCTCAATGAGCTGGGACAGGGCAATCGGGGTCATATTCTGCATTCCTTGAAAAAATCCCCTGTAGACGGATAATAGGGGTACCGCAAACAAGGCCGGAACCAATGACAGCATGGAATAGTAAGAGCCGGGAAAGCCTAAAAAAGTAACTAAATTGCGGGCAAACAGAAGGACAAAAGCAGATGAAACAAGTCCTATCAAGAACAAACCCCATCTTGCTATCTTGTAAACCTGGTATGCCCCTTGGTAATTGTTGAGGGCTCTTCTTTCCGAAACCATCTTGGCAATTGCCGTGGGAAACCCGGACAAGGACACCACCAACAAAAGATTATAGATATTATAAGCCGGCTGGTAGTGACCTATACCCTCCGTGCCTATCAGATTTGTCAGGGGTATTCTGTAAACCGCCCCCAATATCTTTACAAGCAGGCCTGCTATACTTAGTATTGCAGCACCCTTAATAAAATTTTCCTTAGACATGTTTCTCCCTTTCTTGCAAGTATATAATGAATTTACTGATATTCCACTATCTCTTAAAGACCCTAACTTAAAAAGAGGTATATCCCTCTCAATTCGGGGACCTTCCTTAATGCCCGGGCCAAAGACTTTGACAACATTAAGGTGAGTCCCCATACCTTATTAAAATTCAGTTTATCACAGTTTATAATTCTTTTAAAGAGAAAATTACTGCTTTTATAATAGATTTTATTGATTTGCCAAGATGAGACCTTTTTATTATTTTCAACAGCTTTAAACAAGAACTTTCTATACCCTAAAAGTATTTTTATGGTATAATTTTATCATTACAATTGGTTTATATTCCTTTTACTTAAGACCTTATAAGGAGAATCTGATGGAAAGTCTGAAGGGCTCAATAGTTGAAACTATTTTTAGAAACGATGAAAACGGATACACAGTAGCTTTGCTGGAAACAGCAGATGAAGTAATAACCCTGACAGGAACTTTCGCCGGGGATATTTCCGGCGAAAGTATTGAAGTCTTTGGAAAAAGAGTAAAGCATCCCAAATACGGGGAACAGTTTCAGGTTGAAATGTATACTACCCTCCTCCCCACAGGCCTTGACCAGATAGAAAACTACCTTTCCTCAGGTTTGATTAAGGGTGTGGGCAAACATACGGCAAAAAAAATTGTGGAAGCCTTCAAGGAAGATACCTTTGACATCATTCAGAAGACTCCGGAAAAACTGACCTTAGTGGAAGGAATCGGCGAAAAAAAGGCTCAGATGATAGCAAAAAGCTTTCAAGACCAAGCCGACCTGAAAGAAATCATGATGTTTTTGCAAAACCACAACATCAGCACCAATTACAGCATTAAAATATATAAGGAATACGGCAAAAACACAATAAATGTAATAAAGGATAACCCCTACAGGTTGGCTGAAGATATATATGGGATAGGATTTAAGTTAGCCGATAAAATAGCTTCATCCTTAGGTGTTGAGAAGGATTCCCCGTATAGAATATCGTCCGGAGTCAAATATGTGCTTCTTGAATATGCTCTCAGAGGACATACCTATGCTCCTTACAAGTCATTGGTAAAAGCAACAGGAGACCTTCTTGAAACTTCAATTGAAAATATTGAAGATGAAATTAGGAACATGGCTTTTACCGATAAAATTCACATTGAAACCCTCGATTCGGAACCGGTAGTATATTACCTGCCCTACCACACCGCCGAAGTAAATGTATGTAAAAAGTTAATAAATTTAGCAAGTATTGACCCTGTCATTTCAGAAGAAGAAGTATTGAAATGTCTGGAAGCTGATGAGGACAAGACCATTAGCTTAACCGACATGCAGAAGGAAGCCGTAGTCCAGGCCGTGATAAACGGTGTAACGGTAATAACGGGGGGTCCCGGAACCGGGAAAACCACCATAATCTTATCAATCATAAAAATATTTGAAAGGATGAATGAAAAGGTCCTTCTTTGTGCCCCGACGGGTAGGGCCGCAAAGCGGATAACCGAGTCCACGGGGAGGGAGGCAAAAACCATCCACCGGCTCTTGGAATATGCATACGGGGAAGATGACAGTAACTTGACATTCAGTAAAAATGAAAACTCCCCCTTGGACTGCCATGCTATAATCGTTGATGAAATGTCCATGGTAGACATATTGTTGATGAACAATCTGCTCAAAGCCTTGAAAAGGGGTACAAAGCTGATAATGGTGGGAGACGTGGACCAGCTGCCTTCCGTGGGGCCGGGCAATGTTTTGGCTGATATAATTAAAAGCAATACCGTAAGAACAATAAGGCTTGACATGATTTTCAGGCAGTCCCAAGGAAGCATGATCGTTCAGAACGCCCATGCCGTAAATAAGGGAATCCTGCCCATTTTAAACAAAAAAGATTCCGACTTTTATTTTATCAGAGCAAACAATATCAGCAATATCTCCGACTTGATAGTTGACCTCTATATTAACCGTCTGCCTTCCAAGTACGGTTTTGTTCCCATAAGGGATATACAGGTGCTTTCTCCCATGAAAAAGGGGGATACCGGCGTAATAGAGCTGAATAAGAAAATTCAGGCAGCGGTTAACCCTCCTTCCAAGTTTAAAAAGGAAAAAGCATTCGGCAAGTACACCTTCCGTACCGGGGACAAGGTTATGCAGGTAAAAAACAATTATCAGGCAGAATGGAAGCTTGCGGATAACAGTCTTGTCAGGGGACAAGGCATATACAACGGGGATATAGGAAGTATTATATTCATAGATGATAATGAGCAAGAAATGCATGTTTTGTTTGATGATGAAAAAGAAGTTGTATATCCCTTCAGCCAATTGGATGAATTGATACTTGCCTATGCAACTACGGTGCATAAGAGCCAGGGAAGCGAGTTTCCCGCCATAGTCATGCCCCTTGTATGGGGGCCTCCCATGCTGCTTACGCGGAATTTGTTCTATACGGCCATAACAAGGGCAAAAGAATTGGTTGTTTTGGTAGGCCAGGAAAAATACATGGAAGAAATGATTGAAAACAATAGAATCAATAAGCGTTTCTCGTCACTTGACCAGAGGCTGAGGGCTGCAGCGGAAGGATTGTAAAATGAAAGAATATCTTGAATCGTTTTTGGAATTGTTATATCCTGAAAAAAACACCTGCTTCATATGTAATGTTTATGATGAATCCATAAATGACAGGTATATTTGTCCTGATTGTGAAAGAAAACTTATAAAAACCCAGCCTCCCTTATGCGCTAAATGTTCCAAACCAATTGATTATGAAGCATCTGAATCCCTTTGTCCGGACTGCACCGCATATGAAAAAAGCTTTGAAACGGCTAAGTCTCCCTTTTCTTATGAAGGTATCATAAAAGACAGCATCTATAGCTTCAAATATTATAACAAGCCTTATTTTTATAAATTTTTCGGAAGCTGCCTCATAAGTTATATGAAAGAAAATGATTACACCAACTTTGACTATATAACATCGGTGCCCCTCCACAGGTCTAAAATGCGCAAAAGGGGCTATAATCAAGCAGAGTTGCTGGCAAAATTTGTCAGCGGAAGCTTGTCCATTCCCTATGTCGACGTCTTGAAAAGGACTAAAAAAACTACCAAGCAAAGCCAGAAAACCAAAGACGACAGGAGAACCAACCTTATTGGTGCATTTGCCATCAAATCTCCCCATAAAAACCAAGGCATAAAAAAAAGCAGGGTCCTGCTTGTAGATGATGTGTACACAACAGGCTCCACTGCCGATGAATGCGCCAAAACCCTTCTGGACTTCGGTGTATCACAGGTCTATGTCCTTACCATAGCAAGATGACTCCGTAATTATCATATCCATTTTTACATCGTGGTCCTCTGCGGGTATTTCATCCAACACTTGAAAATCATGAGCTACGGCTATTTTTTTTGCGGAAGGCTTCAAGTTTTTTAATATCCTGTCATAGTATCCCTTACCAAATCCTATCCTGTTTAAATTTTTATCAAAAACTACTCCGGGAACAATGACCAAATCAATTTCTTCCGGACTGACCGGCAAAATCTCTTTCGGCTCATAATAACCGAAGGAATTAAGCTGTAGGTCGGCTTCCTCGGTTATTTCGGAAGGAATTATAAGGGTGTTTACCGTATCCGTATAGGGTATGACAACACGTTTTTTCTCAGCTAACATGTGTCTGATAAGATTTGACGTCATCACTTCCTTATTGAAATCCATGTAGATGAAAATAACCTTGCTTTGTTTATAAGCCTTTAGGCCCACAATTTTATCCATTATAAGCTTACTGTTATTTTCCACTTCTTCCTTTTCCATCTTGTTTCTGATGGTGAGTATCTTTTTTCTCAATTCTTTTTTACTTTCCATTCTTCACCTAAAAAAATATAGAAATTAAAAACCTATAGAGGAGACTGATAACAGGACCTATTATTATTCCTATTTTTCTGAATACAATCAAGAGAAGCAAGATAAACCTCAAATGCTCCCTGTATGTGAAATAAAAATTCCAAACCTTTGGCCCTCCTATGCTGCCCAGAATATGGTGGCCGTCTAAGGGAGGTATGGGCAAAAGGTTGAATACCATCAGGACTAAATTAATGTGTACGGTGCTTCTTAAAACTTCAAATATTATTTGGCCCAATAAGGTAACAGGCAAAAACATGTCTGCTAATTTCATGAATCCCGTAAACAAAAATGCAATCAAAAAATTTGATACAGGACCTGCCAATGACACGATTGCGTCATCTCGCACCGGGTCCTTAAAGTTTCTCGGATTTATCATAACAGGCTTAGCCCATCCGAAGCCAAACAGCAACAAACACAAAAAACCGAGGGGGTCTAAATGCCTTATGGGATTTAAAGTTAACCTCCCATGTAGTCTTGCGGTATTATCACCTAATCTGTCTGCAGCTAAGCCGTGTGAAAATTCATGAACGGATATTCCAAGCAATATACCGGGCAGGAATAATAATCTGCCTACTAAATAATCCATATTTCCTCCTTCTCCGTATACAAGCTCTCACCTCTTGTCTTCTCCACCTTGGCCGGTTATCTTGTATACTGTAGCTGTTTCAAGCCTTCTGCCCTTAATTTCCTCTACGATGATTCTGAGTCCGAAGTCTTCCAATTCCAAGGTGCTGCCATCCTCGGGGATTATTCCCAATATGCCGAAAACAAGCCCCCCAAAGGTATCGAAGTCTTCATCGGGCAAACTCACTTGCAGTTCCTTGGACACATCGTCCAAATATGCCGACCCCTTAATTCTCCAGGTATTTTCATCTATTTTTACGATTTCCTCTTCCTCCGGGCTTGAGTAATCATCGTCTATATCACCTACTATCTGCTCGAGCAAATCATTCATGGTAATAATTCCGCTCATTCCTCCATATTCATCAAAGACAACGGCAAAATGATTCCTGTTCTTTTTCATGTTTTGAAAGAGCACGTCCGTTCTCACTGTTTCAGGAACATAATAAGCAGGCTTTATAATATTCTTCATAATGTTTTCTCTGCTTCTGTCTTCTAATCTGAAATAATCCTTAACATGCAAGACTCCCACAACATTATCCGCACTTCCGTCACAAACCGGATATTTAGAGTGCCTGCTTTGGGATATTTTTTCATCCCATTCATCTTCTGTTTCATCCAGCCACAGAATCACTGCTTCTGTTCTGTGGGTCATTACTTCTTCGGCTGTTTTATTGTTAAATTCAAAAACATTTTGAATCATTTCTTTTTCGTTTTCATTTATGGACCCCTTTTCGCTCCCAACATCAACCATCATCCGGATATCTTCTTCCGTTACTTCATCATCAACTGCGTCCGGGTCTATCCCTATCAGCCGCAAGACGCTGTTTGTAGACACTGTCAAAAGCCATACCAGGGGAGCAAAGAGTTTTGCTATAAAATATAAAAGTCCCGATAAGGACAAGGCTAATCGTTCCGCGTTTTTCATTGCCACCCTCTTAGGAACAAGCTCGCCTGTTACAAGTGTTACATATGCTAACAAGACCGTTATTAATACTACCGATATGGGATTCAAAACCGAATATGGCATGTTCAAGCCTAATCTTATTAATAGGTTGGTAAGCCTGCTTGCAAAGTTTTCTGCGGCAAAGGCGCCACCCAAAAGGGATGCTAAAGTTATGGCGATTTGGATGATGGAAAGAAATTGTGATGAATCTTCCGTAAGCTTTGTAAGCCTGATAGCACGCTTGTCACCCTCAAGGGTAAGTTTTGCTATCCTGTTGTCATTCATAGATATGACCGCAATCTCGGCAGATGCGAAAACAGCGTTGATAAATAATAATATGACTTGTAAAATAAGCGGACCCCATAACGAGCCTTCTTCTAACAAAGTATAAAACCTCCCGAATCAATAATTAAATGAATAATAACATAGATATTTTAACCCGTCAATATTCATTTATCAATGCTGATTTTACTAAATGCAAGAAAGAGGCCAATAATAATTTTTAATTCTTATTATTATGTAGAAGTGTTCCTTTTTTTGTCAATTGTGGTTGCCATAATACAATAAATATTGTAATATTATTATAACTCTATGAAATGGAGGCAATTATGTTTTTAGAAGCTTTAATTCTCGGTATTTTAGTCGGCTACATCAGGAGAGGAAAGATAAGCAGGCTGTCATATGTTAATTTCAGTTTCAAACCCTTGATTTATATTTCAGC
>JAAYOE010000145.1 GCA_012520455.1 Tissierellia bacterium | reverse complement strand
GAGGATGTTATGCATCCCGGCAGCTGCTACTTCCACTGCCCTTTTCATTGCTGCCTGTCCCTTTATTTCGGAAAAATCTTCTTGGTACTCATCCGGTCCCCCGGAAAAATCATACTTACATTTATAGGGTTCAATGGTTATATTTCCGTTTAAATAATCAACCAGCCGGCCTATGCTTTCAACAGGGATTATTTCCATGCCTTCTATAGCCCCGCACTCTTCTTTGTTGTCCCGGGGGACAAGGGCTCTTTTAAAGTTATTGTTCCGCATGGAAATAACCATGGGCAGGGCCCCGTCTATGGCGGTGATTCTTCCGTCCAGGGACAATTCCCCTATGATGAATGTTTTTTCATCCACGGGCCTGATTAGCTTAGAAGCAGCCAGTATGCCCACGGCTATGGGAAGGTCTATTTGGCTTCCTTCCTTTTTTAAGTTTGCCGGTGCAAGATTTACCGTAATCCTACTTACGGGAAATTCAAAGCCGCTGTTTTTTATTGCAGCCCTGACTCTTTCCTTGGATTCCTTAATCGAAGGGTCAGGCAAGCCCACAATGTTGAAATTGGGGAGGCCTCCCGATAAATCGGTTTCCACGTCAACTTCATAACCTTCCAGCCCGTATAAAACGCATGTTTTAATTTTTGAAAGCATATAACCTCCAAGAATATAGGGTTTAATAATTATACCATAATTTTCCTATTAATACAATGAATAAAAAAATCCCCCGGCATTTTAAATGCATCGGGGGGATTCTTTAACCTTTAAAAGGGTGCAAACTGCTGTTCTGCCCACCACTCTTCCTTCAAGATCTGGTATTGGTTTGTAAATTGGTCCAAATGAACCTTTTCCCATTTAATGAGCAAATCAAACAGGTCTATACTTGATTTCGAACTGAATTTCTTCTTGGCGTCCTCGTAAAAATCAATGGAGTTCTTCTCCATTTGCATGCCTATGCCGTATATGGACATGGCTAATGTGGCGAATGCTTTATCAACCTTGTCCCACCGGTAAATTTCAGGTGAAGGTATTTCAATGCCCGAAGATAAGATATCTTCGATTTTCAATTCGCCTCCGTCGCTCAGGGCAGCCCACAGTTTCTTTAAATATTCAGCATGCTTCAGTTCTTCGTTGGCAAGGTGATTGAATGCTTCCTTGTTGCCCTGGGTTTTGGCCTGGTCTCCTGCCATCTTATAAAACTCATAGCCTTCCATTTCGTTTAAGACAGCCTGGGAAATTATTGCCAATTCTTCCTTATACATAATATCCTCCTTGTTTTTGGAGCGGTAAAGACTACCTGCTTCATTATTAGTGTGTACCTTGATATTATTATACCATCGAATCAGCTTCCTAAACATTTATTCCTGCCTGTTTAATCTTCAAAGACCTTACCTATGCTGTCATTTATAACCAAATCCGCCCTCCTGTCCATTGAAGTAGGTGATTTGTTTATAAGGACCAATTTGCTTCCCCTGAAGTAATTGATAAGGCCGGCAGCAGGATATACAACAAGAGATGTTCCGCCCACTATCAAGACATCAGCCTGCTCTATGCAGCGGACGGATTTTTCAACAACATCGTTGTTGAGACTCTCTTCGTACAAGACAACATCCGGCTTGACAATTCCTCCGCACAGGCACCTTGGGATTCCCTTTGAATTAATGATAAAGTTTACATCATAAAATTTGCCGCATTTCATGCAGTAATTCCTGTGTACCGACCCGTGGAGCTCCAGTACATTCCTGCTTCCTGCAGCCTGGTGGAGACCGTCGATATTTTGTGTTATTACGGCCTTCAGTTTCCCTTCCTTCTCCAATTCAGCCAACTTCTTATGGGCCTGGTTGGGTTTTGCATCTAAAAAGATCATCTTGTTTATGTAAAAGTCAAAGAACTCTTCCGGGTTGGTCCTGAAGAAGCTGTGTGAAATCATCATTTCAGGCGGATACTTGTATTTTTGGCTGTATAAGCCGTCCACGCTTCTGAAATCCGGTATCCCGCTTTCGGTTGATACCCCTGCTCCTCCAAAAAATACAATATTGTTGCTTTTTGATATTATTTCTTTTAATTCAGCATTCATCCCTGCCTCCTATTATTTCTTTGGGGACGGTTCTTTTCGTTCTCAAAACCAGTCTTATTGTTTTTAGTGTTTTTATTTTTTTAGGGACGGTTCTTTTCGTTCTCAATATGTAAAATTAAAGTTATTTAAAATATAACTGTTATGAATCTAAAAAATAATTATTAGTAATAAGTATTTTGAGAACGAAAAGAACCGTCCCCAAAAACTTGTTGAGAACGAAAAGAACCGTCCCTAAAAATTATTCGTAGATGTATACTAATTTGTCTCCCACCATGTCCATGTTGAGATATTCTTCGTGCCTTTTTGGAATGGTCACCACATCAGGATTGCCGTCGCTGATGAATCTTTCTCTCTTGTTTTCTTCGTATAATTTAAAATAATCATACATACCGCAATTATCCACATTGATTTCGCTTGCCCTCACCCGGTATAGGCTGCTGAAATCCGTCAATATGTCAAAGGGGGAATAAGCAGGCCTCCAGCCAACATCCAGGCTTGCAATTATACTATATCTCTCGCCTTGGTATTCTCCTTCAAGCATATATTCTGTAAATTCCTCCTTGGGATTGCTGCCATGGGGCAAGGCTAAGGTTTCAACCGCATAATCTGGTAAATATTCCTTGATGATATTATTTACGGAGCCTATTTCAATTTGAATTTCCTCAGAGTTTAATTCTTCCATTTTTTTGTGGCTGTAGGTGTGGTTGCCTATATCATATCCATTCTCTACGAGCCAATTTAACTTTTCCTCCGCGTATTCCGCCTGGCCGAAGGGGTTGGTCCCTAAAAAAAAGCTTGCCGTCACATTGAAATCCGGATACTTTTCTTTGAATTCTTCCAAAATTCCTACAGCACAGTCAGGATCCAAGACCATCTCTCCGTTTTTTTCAATCAAATTGAAATTATTCTGCCTTCCGTCGTCAAAGGTCAAAATTATGGGAGTGTACCCCGGGTCTGTACTGATTTCTCCCCTGGCATAATCATTTAAGCTTATCATCCGATAGCCATTTTGATACATATATTCCAAATCCTTGCGAAAGTTGTCGGAACTCCTTTGCCATGTTGATTCTTCCCGGCCTATTCCATGATACATCAATATCATTATTTCTCCAAGCTCATTAGGATACAAGGTTAAATCAATGGAAGCCTTAATGTCTTCTTCTGTGGGTTCTTTTTCTTCTTCAGCCGGTTTATTCTCTTCTTCTGTTTCTCTTATTGTTTCTTCTTCTTGTTCTCCGGCAGCAACCGTATCCTCAGGCTTGTCAAGGGGAGTTTCTGCCGAAGGGGCGGCCCCTCTGCACCCCGCCAATAATAATGATAATAATAAGACAATGATTACAAATGCTTTTTTCATTTTATTCTCCCCTTTCTCTACCACCATTTTATATTATCCAAGAGCAAATGTCCACTTTTAGTATTTTCAAATTTTTGTTTATTATTGTCCCTTTGTTTGGTATAATGGTCTATATATCACATGCTTCAGACTAATACGGTGGGAGGAAATGAGGAGGAAAAATTGAAAAGCAATAATAAAAATGCCCAGGATAAGCTTAAACTATTATATATATTGGATTTTATAGGCCTGCCCCTCACAAATATTGAAATTACCAATTATATATTGGAATATGGCATAATGGATTATTTTACCCTCCAGCTCTTGTTGGGAGACCTTTGCGACACTAATTTAATCCTTCTTAAACCTGTTAACGGAAATGAATGCTACTCTGTTTCAAAGACGGGTAAGGCTGCCTTGGAAATGTTCAGAGATAAGCTCCCGGATTACTTCATTGATGAAGTGGAGGATAATTTTTCCCGCATAAAAAAACAAATCGAAAAGAAAAGGGAGTTGTTCGGTCACTACTATAAAAGAAAAGATGATGAATATATTGCAGCCCTCCAGGTAACGGAAAATTCAAGAGTCATTTTTAATTTAAGCATAAATGTTACGGACGAAATTACTGCAAAAAAAATCGTTAACAAGTGGAAAAACGCGCCGGAGAAAGTATTCGGACAAATAATGAGCGCATTGACGGATTAATTGATAACCTTGATTAAAGCCGGTGTAAATTGAAGTTTTAAAGAGCTTAGCTTATGTTCTTTTTTTTCAATGATGTCAATTTGTTGTTTTTTGGAATTTGTAACATAAATATTCTTGCTTCCGGATGAAATAGCTTCGGGATATCCTCCCAAGTATATTTTTTTTATCTTGGCCCTTGATGCCCCGTCGGCTATATAAAGGCTTTTGTCGACTATGTTCAAGAGATAGACCATCTTATTGCCGTAATCTAAAAGAAAATCAGAAGCAAGACCATCTATATTTATAGTATCTTCAATCCTTCCGGTTGTTAAATTTATAAAGTTTATCCTTGTCTGAACATCCCCGTTCACATAGTAGGTCATGACTATAAGGGTGTCTTCCAAAAGATATATGTGCATGGGCTTGCCATCCGTTTTGAACCTCCTGGTCTTCCCCGTGTCTAAATTGTATTCGGCCACTTCATTTTCTTCATAGCAAGATACATACAAGGACTTGTATATTTCCGAATATTTAACGTCATGGGCTTTTATGCCCGCGGGAATTAAGCCTGTTAAGGTGAAGGTATCATAATCAATGATTGAAATGTTGTCTGATTCAAAATTAGCTACATATATATTATCTTTGTCCCTGCACATATGGCGGGGGTCTCTTCCCACATTGGTTTCAAAAAAATTATTCCTGCCGTCAAATTTATATATTTTGTTATTGTATGAATCTGCCATATAGACGGAACCATCAAAGCATTCAAGGCTGTGAATGGCAAAGCCGTCGCTTGGTCCTAAATTTAAAGCCTTATTGACAGAATAATCATCCTTATAAAGCTCTATTATAAAAATAAATAATTTTCCGAGACTTGTTCCGGTCGTAACTATTTTCTCGTCATACACAGCAATCACCTCCTTATAGTTTATGATATAAACCAAAGGAAGTGATTGTTTTTAAGAAATTTGACTTATGCCGCAGGAATACACACCCTTGTTCCTGCAATCAAGAAATTTGCCGGTCTCAAATGGGGATTTGCTATAAGCAGTCTCGACGGCGTCATATTATTGGCTGCAGCAACCGAGGAAAGACTGTCTCCTACCTGGATTACATATTCCCGGGTCGTTCCCGGAGGACACTCGATAAAAGGTTCCGGGGGTATGCATAATTCCGTTCCCGGCACGATTATCTCAGGATTGAAGTTTGGATTTACCTCCCGTAATTCATTTAGGCTCAAGTTATAAGAAATCAGTATATCGCTCAACCTGGTCCCTTCCTGTATTGTCACCAGCGTACCGAAAGGACAGCCAGGGGGAACATTGGGTATGCATATTTCCTGGCCAACCTTCAAATCATAGGGGTTTGCCTCCTGGTTGGCTTCTAAGAGCAGATTCAAAGGAATGCCGTATCTTTGAGCAATATTATAAAAACTATCTCCTTCCCTTATGGTATAGTAGGCGCCGTTTATGCATGGGGGTCTTTTGGGGACCCTGGGCACACAAATAGTCATTCCTTCAGTTAAGGACCTCAGTCTCAAGGTAGGATTCAGTTCAAGCAGTCCCACCAAATTCGTCCCAAATCTTGCTGCAATTGAATTTAAGGTATCTCCCGGACGCACTTCATAGGGCATTGAATTTATATTAGGACATAGCTGCTGATTTTGTCTGTAAACCACTATTATCACCTCATATTATAATTTGTTAGTTTATAATATTCATGAAATAGTGAATGTTTCCACAATATCCGCCTTTTGCTTCACTCAAACTTCTTTCTTGCTTCGACGGCCAATTTGTCGCATCTTTCATTGTAGCTGTGTCCCTTGTGGCCGGGAACATGGACAAATTTCACCCTGTGGGGGACTGCGGCTCTTAACAGCCTCTGCCACAATTCCTTGTTTAAAACTGCTTTACCGTTGGCTTTCTTCCAGTTTTTACTCTGCCACTGGTAAATCCACCCCTTATTGAATGCATCGGTAACATATCTTGAATCAGTGACAAGAGTAACATCACAGGGCTCTTTTAAAGCTTCAAGCCCTGTGATAACTCCCATAAGCTCCATACGGTTGTTGGTGGTATCTTCTTCACCGCCGGAAAGCTCAACCTCATGCCCTTTATATTCCAATATTACGCCATATCCTCCGGGGCCCGGATTCCTGCTGCAGGCCCCGTCCGAGTATATGTTGACCTTTTTCATCTGTCGGCTCCCTTGTTTTTTATGAACATTATCCTCAGTATCCCGTAATGCTCCTGCAATTCATTCAGCTTATCCAGATTGAACTCGCCTATCACATCAATTATATTGCAGGCATAGTCTCCTTTTGACTTATTGACCATCCCGATAATATTGACGTTGTGGGATGCAAGACCGGTAGAAATTTTACCGATCATGTTGGGAATATTCTTGTTTAATACCACAATCCTGTCCGTCCCCGGGTACCTGTCCATGGAGCAGTCGGGAAAATTAACGGAATTTGTTATATTGCCATTCTCCAAATAATCCGTAAGCTCTGTAATAGCCATTTCTGCACAATTTTCCTCGGCTTCTATTGTGGACCCTCCAAGATGGGGTATGCACAAGGTATTTTTTGCCCTTAAGAGTTTTTCGTTGGGCAGGTCTGATACATGATAACCAACCTTGCCCTTTTCTAAAGCATCTATCAAATCATCCTCGTTAATGACTCCATGACGTGCAAAATTAAGTATTTTTACCCCGTCCTTCATAAATTTGATGTTATCTTTATTTATATAATCCTTGGTTTCATTGTTATATGGAACATGGAGGGTGATATAATCGCTTTTTCTGTATAATTCCTTAATATCATGGGTGTATTGGACATCCCAGGATAAGGCCAGGGCATTTTTTATGGAAATGTAAGGGTCATATCCTATTACCTCCATACCTAATTTCACCCCTAAGTTGGCAACAAGATGTCCCACATTTCCAAGACCGATTACTCCTAATGTCTTCCCTTTAAGTTCCGGTCCCACAAATTGGGACTTGCCTTTTTCCACGGTTTCAACCACGTTGCCTTCCAATTTTTTTGTCCAGGCTATGCTGTCTATCACCCTCCTCGAACTCATTAAAAGGCCTAAAAAGGTCAGCTCGCAAACGGCGTTGGCATTGGCTCCCGGAGCATTGAATACAACAATTCCTTCTTCAGAACATCTTTCCAAGGGTATGTTGTTTACTCCGGCCCCTGACCTGGCTATTGCCTTAAGTTGTTTAGAAAACTTCATGTCATGAATATCCAGGCTTCTTATTACTATTCCGTCAGCATCTGACGTTTCTTTCCTTATTAATTCATACTTGTCCTCCGGAAGCAGCTTTAAGGTTTCCTGAGGAATATCACAAAATAGTGCTACTTTGTACATTTTGTCAACGTCCTCCCACTGTTTTAATGATTAGTATACCGCTGAAATCATTTAAAAGCAAGACCTAAGTTTCTTATGGATATACCGGAATCCTTATCAAAAATGTGGATCTTATCCTTATTAAAGGATATATTTAAGCTGCCTTCCGAGCAGGCAGATTCGGCATTTAATCTTGCCGTAATCTTCTGTCCCTTATGATCCATATACATGTATACTTCTGACCCCATATTCTCGCATACTTCTACAGTGGTTTTTAATGAATTGCTTCCTTGAGCTATGAAAATATCTTCCGACCGAATTCCCAATACTACGTTTTTGCCTCTATATTCATTTAAAATATCTCCGAACCTCTCATTTGATAAGACAAACCTCTTGTCATCAATTAGGGCATAGTAGTCAACATCTTTTTCTATCATGGCTTCTAAAAAATTCATCTGAGGAGTGCCGATGAATCCCGCAACAAATAAATTGTTGGGTGAATCATAAATTTCTTTAGGTTCTCCTATTTGTTGAATTTGACCATCCTTCATTACAACGATTCTGTCGGCCATGGTCATTGCTTCTGTTTGGTCATGGGTTACATATATGAAGGTTGTGCCTAATTTTTTGTGAATTTTTGCTATTTCGGTTCTGGTAGTTGCCCTCAGCTTTGCATCTAAATTTGATAGAGGCTCATCCAGCAAAAATGCCTTAGGCTCCCTAACCATAGCCCTTCCCAAGGCAACACGCTGCCTTTGACCGCCGGATAAAGCCTTTGGTTTCCTGTCCAAGAGATGGTCTATGTCAAGCATTTTTGCCGTTTCCCTGACCTTGGCATCTATTTCCTTACTTGAAAGCTTCCTTAAAGAAAGAGCAAAGGCTAAGTTTTTATAAATAGTCATGTGAGGATAGAGTGCATAGTTTTGAAAAACCATGGCTAAATCCCTGTCCTTGGGAGCAATATGGTTAACTAAATTACCGTCTATGTACAATTCTCCATCGGTTATTTCTTCAAGTCCCGCAATCATTCTCAGCACTGTTGATTTGCCGCAGCCTGAAGGTCCTACCAGGACTATGAATTCCCTGTCTCTTATTTCCAAACTGAAATCCTTTACGGCTTCAACGCCTCCGGGATAAATCTTTTTTAAATTTTTAAGAACTATGCCGCTCATATATTCCCCCTGCTAAATTATGATTGTAATTTCATTTTCTTCTTTTAATCGGTCTTCTGAAATATAATTGCTCCTTAATTTAATACCATTTAAATAAAGATCCTTAGACCCGTTTTTATTTTCATTTTTTATTGTTAAAAAAATCTTTTTGCCTCTGAAGTTTTTTTCGATTTTAACCTTGCCCCATAAATCGGGCAAGGCAGGCTCTATCAAAAGTCCTTTAAAATCCGGTCTGATTCCTAATATTCCTTCAACACAAGCCGTCATTACGCTTGCTGCAGTTCCCGTAAGCCAATGAACATGAGACCGGCCTTCGAAAGGGCTGTCAGTACTTTCCGTAAACTGGCCGTATACATAAGGCTCCATTTCTCTTATTTCTCCTATATGGTTTTGATGTGCCGGACAAGACTCCCTATAGTATTCATAAGCCCTGTTCCCGTTACCTGTCAATGCTTCTGCTAAGATGAGCCACCCTTGGGGCTGGAGGAAGACACTCCCGTTTTCCTTTGTTGACCCGTTGTAGACACATGCTAAGGCACCGGGAAAACCATGCTCTTTAAAGGATGGGGCCATCAGTCTTGCACCATATTTTGTATTCAAGTTATGATAAACATTATCTAATACAATCCGTCTTCTTGCTTGATCTGCAATGCCCGAAAGAACAGACCAGGTCTGAGGATTCAGCCAGAGGGACGCTTCCTTGTCTTTCCTTGACCCGATTTTTATATTCCCATCCCTTATCCCTCTTATATACCTGTCTTCATCAAAACATGCCCGGTTAATTACATCATAAAGCTTATCTTTTTCTTCTAAGAGGTACTCAGCATAGCTTAAGTCTCCTTTTATTATTGCAAACTCAAGCATTATTTTCATAGCTAAGTGCAGCTGCATCCCTGCAAAGGCTGATTCTCCGTCCTTGCCCAGCCTGAGACAATCGTTCCAGTCAGCATGCAAGCCTAAGGGCAATCCGTTTGGTCCCTTTCTGTTTTGTGAAAAGTCTATGGCTTTTTTTAAATGGTTATAAACAGTATCTTCTCCCTTATCGGCGTAAGGTATTGTTTCATCTAAGAATGTAATTTCTCCTGTTTCACCTATATATCTTTTTACCGTGGGGAAAAGCCATAAAACATCATCAGCCCTGTATCCCGGATGTCCTGTTTCCTTGAAATAAGAAAAGTCATCGGGAGTATCTTCATGACCGGGACTATGGGTGTATTTAACCAAAGGAAGACCTCCACCCTTGTTCACCTGGCCGGAAAGCATGAATATCAGCTTTTCCCTTGCAATTTCAGGCGCTATGTGAATAACACCCTGAATATCCTGGACAGTATCCCTGTATCCATAGCCGTTTCTGTGGCCGCAGTAGACAAGGGAAGCTGCTCTTGACCATATCAATGCAATCATGCACTGGTAGGGGTTCCAGGTATTAACCATGTGATTAAAATTCTCATCGGGGCTTTCAACCTTAAAATTACTCAAAATACTATTCCAATGTGCCTTTATTTCACTTATCTCATGGTCTGCTATGTCAGGGTCCCTATACCTTGAAATAATTATATCAGCTTCAGCTTCATTATGCATTCCCAAAATATATAATACTTCCTTTTCTTCTCCCGGCCTGAGATTAAATTTACTGTGCAAGGCCCCGCAGCTGTTTAAATTATAGTTGAGGGTGTTTTCGCATCCCCCCTCCTTAACGGCTCTTGGTCGGGAATAGGAGCCGTAATTGCCTAAAAAGCTTCTTCTGTCTCCCGCATATGACTCTACACGGGCCGTAGTGCCGAAAAACCTGTAATAAGCTTCTTTTGTGTTTTCATTTATAGCCTGTATGATTTTATTACTTTTAAAAGCAGTCCTTGATATAAACAGCGAATACTGAAGGTTTACGGTGTCCTGCTCATAATCATTTTCATTGGTGAGCTCTGCATATCCGAATATTGACAGAAATCTTACCCTGTCTGATGTATTTTTTATCTTAAACTTCCAAACTTCATAGTCCTGATTCAAGGGCACATAGTAGGTTGTTTTAGAGTGTATCCCTCCATAATCGGCTTCGATTATTGTATAGCCCAAACCATGCCTGCAAATGCTTCTGTAACCTTCGGTCCTGCCTACAGGCTGCCATGAAGCTGACCAATAATCGCCGGTTGAATCATCTCTTATATATATATACCTGCCGGGCTTATCGTCATAGTTAAACCCGTATCTTAAAATCCGCCCTTTGGCAGAGCTTTGTACAAAGCTGTAGCCTCCTGCATTATTGGAAATAATGGCTCCATATAAGGGGGAGCCTAAATAATTAACCCAGGGGGCAGGGGTATCAGGTCTTAGAATCACATATTCCTTATTTTTGTCATCAAAGTATCCGTATCTCATATTATTCCTTTACACTCCCTACAGCTACTCCCCTTACTATGTATTTTGAGAGCAGGATATAAACGATGATAATAGGTATGATGGCTAAGAATACAAGCATGTAAACCTGGCCCATGTCAAATTTCAAATAATCCGCACTCCTGAGCTGGGCCACAAGTATGGGGAGGGTCTTCTTTTCAGCCGACCTGATTATTAATGAAGGTATGAAATAGTTATTCCATGCGGCCACAAATGTAAATATGGCCTGAACCGCTATAGCCGGCTTCATGACAGGGATTACTATCTGATTAAAAATCCTGAATTCACCGGCTCCGTCCATTCTTGCCGCTTCTATCACGGCCTTTGGCAAATTGGACTGCATATAAGAAAGCATGAAATAAAATACGATAGGAGATGCGACGGATGGCAGAAACAGAGGGATCAAGGAATCCATAAGGCCTAATTTAGCCATCCATCGAACAAATCCTAAGGCTGTGACTTGAGAAGGTATCATCATTATCATCATTATAAAAGTAAAGGCAGCCCTTTTAAACCTAAATTCGTATGAATGTATTGCAAATGCCGTAAGAACCGAAAAATATGCGGCTAAGGCGGCAGATAAGGATGAAACGGTCAAGCTGTTGATTATCCCCTTTACTACCGGAAGTTCTCCGTTGGATAATACATTTTTCAGGTTGGTTCCAAAAAAGCTTCCAAGGGCAAAGGAAAATCCTTTTTGAATTTGTGAATGAGCCCTGGTCGAATTTATTATTAATAAGCAAAATGAAAAGACACACATTAAGGAAAGGACTATCAATACAAAATAGCACAATATTTTGTTAATTTTATTTTTCATTCTTGCCTCCTTTCATTTTATGCCCTCTATGTTTGCTGTAAACATCTTTTTCCGTAAGGTTATTATAGATGGTAAAGCTAAGTATTGCAGTGACTATGAACAAAATAACTGAGAGGGCCCCTGCCATACCGTAATTTTTGCTGTAGAGATGCTTGTTTAAAAACATGATCATAGTCATGGATGTCCTGTCAGGCCCCCCGTTGCCGTCAGTGAGTATCTGAGGCACATCAAACATTTGAATGCCGCCTATAAGAGAGGTTAAAAGCACATAAACCAATATTGGTTTGATGGAAGGCAGGGTAACATGCCAAAATGTCTGCCAGGAAGAAGCACCGTCAATTTGGGCAGCCTCAAATATTGATGAATCAATTCCCATTATGCCTGCCATAAGCAAGATTGTTGTGTTGCCAAACCACATGAGAAAGTTCATAAGAGCAATTAAGCCTCTGTTTCCGTTGATTTCGGAAAGAAATCTGTAGGGCTCAAAGCCTAATAAAACCAATAAATTGTTAATGGGACCGATATCGGAAAACAAGGCCCAGAACAGCATGGCGAAAGCAGCTGCCATGATGAGGTTGGGCATATATATAACGGTTTTGAAAAAACCTGTAAATTTCAAATTCAATCTTATACTTGTAAACCATATTGCCAATAGCATGGATATCGTGATTTGAGGAATAAATCCCAAGATCCATATGTACATGGTGTTATAAGCATATTTGGGCAAATCCGAATCAAACAGAATTGATTTGTAATTCTCTAAAGCTACAAAGTTTGGTCCTATTTGTTTGAGACCGCTCATGTAGTTTTCGAAAAAGCTATAGTAAATAGTTGATATCAGAGGGATAAAGTAAGTTAATACATACATGGCAAAAAAAGGTATTAAAAAAATATACCCCCATTTTGCATAACTTATTGATTTTATTTTTTTTCTCTTTTCCATATTCATAAGCCACCTCTAAAAAAAGGGAAGGCTAAGCTTCCCTTTATTCTATTCAGGTCTTTTTAACTCCGGATATTTTTCAATTACCGCCGTATAGAAGTTATTCAAGGCTGTGTCATAATCAACGGTACCGTTGAAATAGTCTCTGAAAGCTGTTTGTATTCCTTCATTCATACCTTGGTCATAGGGTGATATGTTGCTCATGTCTATACCTTTTGCAGAGCCTACAAACAACTTAATATGGTTTTGCCCTCCTAAAAAGGCCGATGCAAAAGTATCATCCGCTGCTAAGGCTTCCATTGCTTCTATATTGTTTGTAAAGTCCTGGGTATCTTTTGTAATGGTGGTTAATGTTTCTTTATCGCAGGTCATTACCCTCATTATTTCACGAACTAATTCTATGTTGTCAGAGCCTGCCGCTGCGCACAGCCAGCTTCCTCCCCAGTAATAGTTCTGGGGTCCGTAGCATACCGCATAGTCGCCGAATATACCGTTGCCTTCGGTTGCCGCCCTGTAAGCTTCAGGGTCCCCTGTTGCTGACACTCCTTCAGGTAGGGGTGTTTCCAAAGCATTCCCCAACAAGGTGAAATTTATCCCCCAGGTAGAATAGAAGAAGCCGAACACTTTACCCGCAGGCCCCTGGTCAGCAGCCCATTGGTCGTCCCAAAGGGATGTTTTATTGTTATAGCCTTTGTCTGTGAATTCTTTTGTCTGCTCAATCCACTTAACAATGTTGTCATCGATTATTATGGTGTTGTTTTCATCAACCCATGGAGCCGATACATTGTTTGAGAAGGTACGATAAGAGTCATCAAATCCTGACAACATCTTATAACCTTTTGCATGGGCCTTTTCTGCTACCTCATTAAACTTTTCCCATGTGGACAAGGCTTCCTGAACTGCATCAGGGTCGTCGGTTCCCAATACATCCTTTGCTATTGACCTCCTGTAAGCAAACAAGCCCGGTGTTGCCTGCCATGACGTACCCTTTATGGCGCCCTTGCTGTCTGTTACAATCTCTTGGGTATACTTGTATTGTCCTGAAATATCATCAGGTGTCAATCCAACATCCTTTATTATGTCAAGGGTATAATCCGTATCAACATACTTGAGAGCATAATCGGCTTCAACTAAGAATAAGTCAATTTTTTCATCATCAGGAGCATTTTCCTGGTTCAGCAATGCTTCATCCAAAGCATTTTGATATGCATTGTCCCTGTTGGGTACTATTGTAAATTTTACTTCCACACCTTCGGGAACTAATCCTTTGCCGGCAAAATAGTTATTGAACAATCCTTGGAATTCGTCGTTCCATCCCCAAATATTCAGCACTTTCCCCTCTTTACCCTCTGCTTCATCAACCTCTGGCGCCGGTGTTTCCTCTGCCGGTTCTTCAGGCTGCTTTGGCTCTTCAGTTGTCGGAGAACTGCAGGCAATCAATGAAAGAGTCATAACAAAAATCAATGTTATGGCAACAAACCTTTTAAACTTTTTCACAACTTCCTCCTTTTTTTTGCTCTTAACCCCAGAGCAATATTTAGAAATCGATTTTCTTAACCGATTTTCCAGCTAATAATTCTCCTTCAATCCAAATCTGCTTGGGGACAAAAGTCTTTCTGTCGGTAATTGCCGCTATCAGATTCCTTGCTGCCTCTTTTCCCAAGGCTTCCGTATTTTGTTTGAAGGTGCAGAGCTGAGGTCTTAAAACCTGTGACAAATATATCCCGTCATAACCCGCTACGCTTATGTCATCAGGGATTTTCAGACCATGCTTTTCAATTTCGTTCATGCCCCCTATGAAGGAAAAGTCATCAGGGTACATGATGCAGCTAGGCGGGTCCTTTAAGTTAAGTAATTCTCTCGTTGCTAATCCGCTTGATTTAGGGTCATGATATCGTGCAGGCTTTATATAATCATTAGGTACGCTGATTCCCAACTTCCTGCATGTAGAATAGAAGCCTGATAGTCGTCTTTGAGTAACCGAAGTATTCTCACCGTGAATAAAAGCAATCTTCCTGTGACCCATATCATAAATATGTTGGACTAAGGCGCTTGCCCCTTTTAGGTTATCCGACATAATGGCGGTACAGTCGTTGAAAATGTGGTCTATGGTTACAGTCGGTATTTCGCTTTGAATGAGTTCAACAACTTCAGGGTCGTTAAAATCAACGCATGCTATTACAACCCCGTCACAATTCCTGTATTTGCAGTGGTTGTAGTAGGACATGGGCTTTCTGCCTATATTTCTGCTTATAAAGGTCATGTCGTATCCCAGGCGCTCCGCCTCATCCTTAACGCTGTTCAAAACGGCCGAAAAATATTCATGGGCTAAACCGCTTTGCATCTCATCTATAAAAAGAACGCCGATATTATTCGATTGTTTGGTTTTTAAAAGTCTTGCTGCAGCATTTGGAAAGTAGCCCATTTCATTGGCAACTTTCTTTATTAACTCGGATGTTTCTTCCCCGATTTCGGAAGAGCCGTTTAAGGCCTTGCTCACCGTGGATGTGGAAAAACCGCTTTTTTTGGATATATCTTTTATGGTAACCAAGTCATTCTCCTTATTATTTTACGAAAACGTTTGAGTTATGAATTAATTATAATTGAAAATCTATCCCTTGTCAATGCATGAAATCGCTTTTTTTATCTGTTTTTTCCAAATATCTTGTAAAATACAGTAATTTATATTGATTTTTATAATAAATTATATTAAAATGAA
Source organism: Tissierellia bacterium (assembly GCA_012520455.1). Classification (GTDB taxonomy): domain Bacteria; phylum Bacillota; class Clostridia; order Tissierellales; family Sedimentibacteraceae; genus Sedimentibacter. The sequence continues at coordinate 2,622 of JAAYOE010000145.1, read as the reverse complement.
ATAAGGTATCGAAAACGTTTTAGTTCGGAGGCAGGATATGAAATTCGGTTATTTCGATGATTTAAAGAAGGAATATGTAATTACCACCCCTTATACCCCCCTTCCCTGGATTAACTACTTAGGAAGCAAAGACTTCTTCGGGCTGATTTCCAATACCATGGGAGGTTATTGTTTTTATCGGGACGCAAGGCTTCAAAGACTGACCCGCTTCCGTTACAACAATGTTCCTGCAGATACGGGAGGCAGATATTATTATATTAAGGAAGAGGGTAAACCGGCCTGGAATCCGGGTTTTATGCCCTGCAAAACCCCTTTGGACAGGTACTTGTGCCGGCATGGCCTGGGTTATTCCATTTTTGAGGGTGAAAAGGATGGTTTGGAAGCCATCATGAAATGTTTTGTGCCTTTGGACGAAAACTGCGAAATACACAGCCTCACCCTTACAAACAAATCCCGTCACGATAAGAAATTTAAGCTTTACAGCATGATTGAATGGTGCTTTTGGGATGCTGTCGATGACAGTCAAAACTACCAGAGAAACCTGAATATAGGTGAGGTTGAAGTTGAAGATGGGGTCATTTATCATAAAACCGAATACAGGGAGAGGAGAAGGCACTATGGATTTTATGGGGTAAACTGCCATATTTCCGGATTCGATACAGACAGGGATGCTTTTTTGGGTAACCTGAGAGGTTTTGACAAACCCTTGGCTCTTGAGGAAGGAAGTAAGAATTCCATTGCCCACGGCTGGTACCCCATTGGAAGTCATCAAGTCGATATTTCCTTATCGGCCGGTGAAACCAGAGTTATTATTTTTGTCTTGGGATATGCTCAAAACAAAGATGAGAAATGGGCAGGAAACAATATTATCAATAAAGAAGAAGCAAAAAGACTTCTCTGTAAGTTCAAGTCCAATGATGCTGTAGACCATGAATTTAAAAGGCTGAAAGATTATTGGGATGAACTCTTGAGCAGGTTTCAAGTCAGGTCTTCAAATGAAAAAGTGGATAGAATGGTCAACATTTGGAACCAGTATCAATGTATGGTCACATTTAATCTGAGCCGAAGCGCCAGTTATTTTGAAACAGGCACCGGAAGAGGAATGGGATTCAGGGACTCTTGCCAGGATATTTTAGGTTTTGTCCACCTGATACCGGAAAAAGCTAGGGAGAGAATTTTAGACCTTGCCTCGATCCAATTTGAAGACGGGTCTACATATCACCAATATCAGCCTCTTACCAAGTTAGGCAACAACAATATAGGTTCAGGTTTCAATGATGATCCTTTATGGCTCATTGCCTGTACCTGTGCCTATATAAAGGAAACCGGAGACTGCCGTATACTGAATGAACCGGTCCCCTTTGACAATAAGCCGGGAAGCGAGAAATCCCTCTTTGAGCATTTGAGGCGGAGCATTAACTATACACTAAACAATTTAGGACCCCACGGCCTCCCCTTAATAGGAAGGGCAGACTGGAATGATTGCCTGAACTTAAATACATTTTCGGAGGAACCGGGAGAAAGCTTCCAAACGGTTAAGAACTATGAAGGCAATGTAGCCGAGAGTGTTTTTATTGCAGGCATGTTCGTAAAGTACGCTAAGGAATATGCAGACTTGTGCCGGCGTTTTGGAGATCCTGCCGAAGCTGAATATATAATGTCACAAGTCAATAAAATGGAGGAAGCTGTTTATGAAAGCGGCTGGGACGGAAGTTGGTTTTTAAGGGCCTATGATGCATTTGGAAACAAGGTGGGCAGCAAAGAATGCCATGAGGGGAAAATATATATCGAGCCCCAAGGAATGTGTGTGATGGCAGGACTTGGTTTAGATAACGGATATGCTGAAAAAGCTTTGGATTCCGTCCATGAAATATTAGTCAGCGGCTACGGGATTGAATTGCTCCATCCATGTTATACAAGTTACCGAAAGGAGCTTGGTGAAATATCGAGCTATCCTCCCGGCTACAAGGAAAACGGCTCTGTTTTCTGCCATAACAATCCTTGGATCAGCATTGCCGAAACAATGCTGGGAAGAGGAAATGAAGCCTTTGATATCTATCGCCGAATATGCCCCTCCTATACCGAAGAAATCAGCGAAATTCACAAAACCGAGCCCTATGTTTACAGCCAGACCATAGGAGGCAGGGGAGGCTTTTCGCCGGGGGAAGCAAAAAACAGCTGGCTTACCGGCACGGCAGCCTGGTCCTTTGTAAATATAAGCCAGTCAATTTTGGGGATTTACCCCGATTATGACAGCTTGATAATTAAACCCTGCCTTCCGGATGAAATCAAATCATATAAGGTCCAAAGATATTTCAGAGGAAAGATATACAATATAGAAGTGGAAAACTTAGGTAAGGGCAGGGTTAAAATAAAAACTAACCGTTGAATTTTCAACGGTTAACTTAATTTGTACCATAAGTTTAACAAGTCTCAACAGATATTTTCGGCATCTGTTATGTACTACCTGCAGCACCTTCCCCTGCCGAAGAAATTATTTCCTCCCAGCAGGAAGAATATGATTCCCAATATTATCAGCCATTCAAGCCAATCGTCACACCTGTCGTCACAGCAAGCAAAATTGGTTGCTTTTACTTCATCTGACATATAATCACCTCTCTT
>JAAYOE010000144.1 GCA_012520455.1 Tissierellia bacterium | reverse complement strand
GGTGCTTTCTCCCAATTCTCTTGTATGTCCCGCTATGGACGGATCATTGGTCACGTCAAAATAAGGATGAATCATTGGGCAAACCTGGCTAACCTGACCCGCATCTATGGAACCGGTGCTCTTTAAGGCTTCATTCATCACTATTCCTGCAACCTCGTAAATTGTATCGTTGAATACCCTTGATAGAGCTTCGTTTGTAACCATGTTGTCATAAGAAAATTCAAATTTGGTTATCTCTAATCTTGTTCCCGTTGCTAAGGCTGCTCCTCTTGCACAGTTTTTAACCTTTTCCAAAAGCTCCTGGTTGTAGGTCTTGCTTGTGGAACGAACATAGAACTGAACCTTTGTATAGTCGGGAACAACGTTGGCAGCCTTGCCTCCTTCAATTATAACCCCATGAATTCTTGAATCGCTTCTTACATGCTCCCTTAAGGCATTTATGCTGTTAAATGTCTGGATAGCGGCATCCAGGGCATTAATACCCTTTTCCGGAGCAGAAGCCGCATGGGCAGACTTCCCGAAAAATTCAAACTGAACCGGCTCTAAGGCAAGGGATGAGCCGCTTTTGGCATACTGGGAAGCGGGGTGGGCCATCAGGGCTATATCAACACCGTCAAATTCATTGTTTTCTACATATGTAACTTTTGCCCCGCTTGTTTCCTCTGCGGGAGTTCCGAAAACTATTACGGTTCCCCCGATTTCATCAAGTATTTGCTTCAATACGATTCCTGCTCCCGTACTGACGGCCCCCAGCAAATTGTGGCCGCAGCCGTGGCCTATGCCGGGCAAGGCGTCGTATTCGGCCAGATAGGCTATCGTAAGACCTTCTTTTTTGCCCTTGTAGACAGCTTTAAATCCTGTTTCAACACCTGAAAAATTCGTCTCGACGTCAAAGCCGTATTTTTTCAAAATATCGGTGTGAAGCCTGCATGCCTTGTACTCCTGGTATCCAAGCTCCGGATTATTGTAAATTTCAAGGCTTAATTCATTAAGCTCAGGTGCTAATTCTTCAATTAATTTTATTACCTTGTCCTTCATACATCCTCCCCAAAAGTATTTTAATTTATTAGTTTACATAAATATACTAACATTGTAAAAATGAGATGTCAAACCTATTTCATATCAAGATCTAATTTTTTAAAAGGCGGCATAAAGTTCATAAATTAAAATATATCTTTAAAAAATATGAATTAAATGCTAAAATATAGTTAATCGACAGGGAAAGGGTGAAATGATGGAATATCGGCTGAAAATCGACAACATGTTTGAAGAATTGACAAAAGTTTTCAAGGGAGAAGTCTTAAAGGATGAGCCGCTAAAAAACCATACTTACTTTAAAATCGGAGGTCCTGCAGGCATTTTTGCAGTGCCTGAAGACATGGAAGACTTAAAGGTACTTTTAAAAGAGATAAAAAAGCATGAAATAGATTATTACATTATAGGCAATGGAACCAACCTCTTGGTTTCGGATGAGGGATTCAAAGGAATAATCGTAAAAATAGGAGAAAAGTTCGATAAGCTTAAACGGGACGGGAACAAGGTGACCGCAGGGGCCGGCATACTCTTGTCCTCCCTGGCCAAATATCTGGCAAAGGAGGGTTTGGCAGGATTTGAATTTGCAAGCGGGATACCCGGCTTTTTGGGAGGGGCAATACCGATAAATGCAGGGGCTTACGGCGGTGAAATGAAGGATGTGGTAACTAAGGTCACCTGTATGGATATGGAAGGGAAAATTCATGTATTTTCCAATGAAGAAATGGAATTTTCCTACAGGCACTCTAAGCTGTCCGATTCAGACTACATTGTTCTTGAAGCTGATTTTATGCTGACCCCCGGCAGGGTGGAAGATATTATGGAAAAGATAAGAGACCTCAATGAAAAGAGAACTTCAAAGCAGCCCTTGAATCTACCCAGTGCAGGGAGTACTTTTAAAAGACCTGCCAACGGTTACGCCTCCAAATTGATTGAAGATGCGGGGCTCAAGGGGTTGAAATACAGGGGGGCAATGGTTTCCGACAAGCACAGCGGTTTTATTGTAAGCCACGATAATGCAACCTGCCGGGATGTTCTGGAGCTTATGAGGATAGTTATCAGCACCGTTTACGACAAGTTCGGAATAAAATTGGAGCCGGAAGTAAAAATAATAGGAACGAAGCTTGGGGACGGTCCTCTTTGTCCCGGTTGATGACACTACCCCCGTCCCCTTGTCATCGTCCCCTTGTCATTTGAGGAAAACAATATGAAATTAAGAGCAGATTATCACATACATTCCACATATTCAAAAAACAGGCACGGCAAGTCGACCATAGAAGAAATAGCGGCAAGGGCTCATGAAATAGGGCTGGAGGAAATAGCCATCACAGACCACGGCCCCGGCCACTATATGTTCGGTATTAAGAGAAGCCTGATGAGGGAAGCTAAAAATATTGTGGAGGAAACCAGGAAAAAATACCCCAATTTAAAAATACTTTACGGTGTAGAGGCCAACATTTTAGACTATGAGGGAACCACGGACATAGACGATGAAGTTATGAAACACTGCGACATCATCCTGTGCGGTTTTCATTTGGGAGCTTTGTTTTCAACGGCAGGGGATTTTTGGAACTTCATCGTTAAAAATAAATTTGCCAAGAACAATCAAAGACTCTATGGTGAAATGGTTGAAAAGAATACCCGGGCAGTGGTAAATGCCATGAATAAATATAAAATTGATATTTTAACCCACCCGGGAGACAAGATACCGGTGGATATAGATAAAATTGCCCAAACGGCGGAAAAAAGAAAAATTTTGCTTGAAATTAACAACAGCCACGGGCATTTAAACAAGGATGAAATAATCATAGCATCAAAATACGATGTACAATTCGTAATAAACAGCGATTCCCACACTAAAGAAAAGGTGGGTTCCTGTGACAAGGCGCTTAAAGAGGCAGTGGAAGCAGGCATAGATTTAAACAGGATAGTAAATTTAAAGGGATAATCGGCATGGGGACACAGCCTATATGGGAATGTCCCCGAATATAAAGGGAGGACCTTATGGAGTTAGTAATTATTACAGGTATGTCAGGGGCCGGCAAAAGCCAGGCTATCAAAGTTCTTGAAGATATTAATTATTATTGCATGGATAATCTGCCTCCTGCTTTGCTTCCTAATTTTGCCGAACTGTGCCAAAGCTCATCCATGGATGTAAGTAAAGTGGCAGTTGTTGCTGACATCAGGGGAGGAATCTTTTTTAAGGATTTATTTAACAGCTTGGAAGAGTTGAAGAAAAAGGGAATCGGCTACAGGATACTCTTCCTGGATGCATCCGATGATGACTTGATTAAGAGGTTTAAGGAGCAGAGAAGGCCTCATCCCCTGTCTGCCGGCGGGACTATCATGGAAGGCATCCTGGAAGAAAGAAATAAATTGGAAGAAGTGAAAAGGAAGTCTGATTATATTATAGATACAACAAAAATGACCTTGGGAAGACTTAAGGAAGAAATCTTAAATATTTTTGTGAAGGGGTCCATATCCTACAATTTAAACATAACCATAATGTCATTCGGCTATAAGTACGGACTTCCTCAGGAAGCTGACCTTGTCTTTGACGTGAGATTTCTGCCTAATCCCTACTATATCGAGGACTTAAAACACAATACCGGCAATGATGAGAATGTTAAAGAATATGTGATGGGCTTTGATACCACTTCGATATTTTTGAAGAAGCTGATGGATATGCTTAAGTTTCTCCTGCCCTTATACATAAAGGAAGGAAAATCAAACCTTGTAATAGCCGTGGGCTGTACGGGAGGCAGGCACCGGTCCGTTACAATATCAAATTATTTAGCTTCCATGCTGACGGCTGAAAACTACAGGGTACTATTAAATCACAGAGATTTGGGGAAAGTAATATGAAAATAGTTGTATTCGGGGGCGGGACAGGCCTTTCCATCCTGCTGAGAGGCCTGAAAAACTACACCAAGGATATATCTGCAATCGTGACGGTTGCAGATAATGGCGGGGGCTCCGGAGTTTTAAGAGAAGATTTGGGCATGCTGCCGCCGGGGGATATGAGAAACTGCATTATAGCATTAGCGGATATTGAGCCCGTCATGGTAAGTTTAATGCAGCATCGCTTCAGCGAAGGTTACCTGAAAGGCCAAAGCTTCGGGAACCTCCTAATTGCCGCAATGTATGAAATATTCGGCAATTACGAGCATGCCCTCAAGGAAATAGGAAGCATCTTCAGGCTGTCCGGCAAGGTTCTTCCCATGACCTTGGAGGATACTCAATTAAAAGCAAGTCTTGACAACGGGGATTGCATTTTGGGAGAGAAGTACATACCGGAATATGTCAGCAAATCAAACACCAAGATAGACAAAATATCATTAGTGCCGGAAATATGCAAGCCCTTGGAGGAAACCGTCCGGGATATAAAGGAAGCAGATGTGGTTGTCATCGGGCCGGGAAGCTTGTATACCAGCGTAATACCAAATATGTTGGTTGAGGGCATACCGTCTCTTTTAAAAGAGTCCAAGGCTCCCGTATTCTATGTCTGCAACCTCATGACGCAACCTGGAGAAACAGATAATTACAATGTATCGGACCATGTTAAGGCAATAATTAAACACAGCAGAGACCAAATGATTGATTATGTCATAGTGAATGACCAAAAGATTTCAGACGACCTGATAGTCAACTATAAATACCAGGGGGCAAAGCAGGTCCTCATTGATGAAGACCAGATAAAAGAGCTAAAAGAAATGAACATAAAGGTTATTTGCAGTGATTTTGTCGATATAAGAAAAGGTTATATAAGGCATAATTCAGACAAAATCGGGCAAATGCTCCTTGATTTTGTCAAGGAAAAAAATATTTGGGGGTGGTCAAATGGCGGACTATAAGAGTTTAGAATCAAATCAGTTAGGCATAGCGGACGGGATGATTGACTGGGTCAGGGTTGTTGACAAAAACAACATCGTTTTGTATGTCAACAAAAAGATGCAGGAAGATTTGAAGGAAAACTTAGTGGGGAAAAAATGCTACGATGTTTTATGCAGGAATGACAGATGCGACTTTTGTATATCGAGCATTACCTTGGAAAGCGGCTCCATCATGCGGAAACAGCAGAAGTTTGGAGATAGAACTTTTATGATAGTATCCTCCCCCCTATACGGGAATGACGGTGAAATCCAAGGCTCCGTGGAAGTATTCAGGGATATAACCAATGAAGTTTTGCTGTCGGAAGAAATAAATAAGAAAAACAAGAAAATGAGTGAGGACATAAAATTTGCAAAAAATATGCAGGAACGCATGCTTCCTCCAAAAGGGACCTATAACGGAATGAGGATTGATTACTTGTATGAATCATCAGAATCCTTGAGCGGGGATTATTTTGATGTGTTCGAAATAGACGAGGATAATACCGGTATATATATCTGCGACGTGGTGGGCCACGGGGTAACGGCATCCCTCTTGACCATATTCGTGAGACAGTCCTTAAGAACCATAGCCAAAGGCAATACCAACCTGAATAAAGTCATGAGAGAACTGCATAAGACTTTTTTGTCTCTGAATTTGGATTATGATAAATATTTTTCAGTATTTTTCGGAATATACAATAAAAATACCCATGAGTTTAAATATGTAAATGCAGGCCATAATTCGGTACCCGTTTTAATTAGGGATGATAGTATTAAAACCCTTATGCTCAAAGGGTATCCCATAGCAAATATATTTGATAACGTTGATTATACCGTAGAAAAAGTCACATTAAAGGTGGGGGATAAGATACTCCTATATACTGACGGGATAACGGAGGCAACAAACAGCCAAGGGGTACAATTTGGTTTTGACAACCTCATACAAACCCTATCAGCAGAAGGAAATATCCTTAAAAATATAAAGGAATCACTGAATAATTTCAGCACGGACCATAAGGACGACTATGCAGTCCTCTTAGCCGAAATAATTTAATGACAAGGGGACGTGACAAGGGGACGGGGGTACTGTCATCAAATAAGGAGGGGAAGATGGAGAATATTACACTAAATTTACAAGGAAGCTTCATTGAAGAAAATGAATTAAAAGAGATTAAACCTGAAATAATGGCAGCCCAGGAGATGCTCCTGGACAGGAAAGGAGCCAGCAGTGAAATGACGGGCTGGCTTGACTGCATGTACAGGATGGATAAAAAGGAGTTAGAAGATATCAAGAGGGCCGGGAGATACATTCAAGAAAACTCTCAAGCCTTCATCCTCTTAGGTATCGGGGGCTCTTATTTAGGAGCAAAGGCAGCAATCGAAGCGGTGAGAGGAGATTTTCACAATGAATTGTGTAGCCCCCGGGTATACTATGCAGGCCAGAACCTGAGCGGACCCTATTTAAAAAAGCTTATTCAGCTTGTCAAGGAAAAAGAAATCTGCATTATTGTGATTTCAAAATCGGGAACAACTTTGGAAACAGCCTTGGCTTTCAGGGTTTTTAGGGACCTTATGGAGGAAAAATACAAGGAAGAGTCAAAGAACCGGATTTTTGTGGTTACCGATAAAGAAAAAGGTGCTTTAAAGACCATGTCTGACCTGAAAGGCTATAAAACCTTCGTGGTTCCTGACGACATAGGGGGAAGATACTCGGTCATTACCCCTGTGGGCCTTCTCCCCATGGCAGCGGCAGGCCTTGATATTGACAAATTCATGGAAGGCTTAAGGTCTGCAGCAGAGGAATATGGCAGCAGGAATTTTGAAACTAATCCCTGCTTGCTTTATGCAGGAGCCAGGAACATTTTAAACAGGCGGAATAAGGAGATAGAGATATTAGTAAACTATGAGCCCTCCTGCATTTCAATAGCCGAATGGTGGAAACAGCTCTACGGTGAAAGCGAAGGTAAAGAAGGAAAGGGTATTTTCCCTGCATCCCTGAATTTCACCACTGACCTTCATTCCATGGGACAATTTGTTCAGGAGGGAAGGGAAATACTTTTTGAAACAACCCTCAGGATTGAAAACTGTGAGGATGATCTGGAAGTTCCCTTTGATTCCAATGATTTTGATAAATTAAACTACATAGCAGGAAAATCATTCAGTTACATAAACTCAAAAGCCTTTGAAGGGACCTTTTTGGCCCACAAGGAAGGAAATGTACCGGGCCTTATCATAACCATTCCCAAAATGGATGAATTCTACCTTGCCAAGCTTTTTTACTTTTTTATGATGAGCTGCGGCATAAGCGGGTATACTATAAAGGTAGATCCATTTACCCAACCGGGAGTGGAGGCTTACAAAAAGAATATGTTCAGGTTGCTGGGGAAAAAGGAGAGAATATGATTAAATTAGGAGAAATGCAGGAATTAACAGTCGCCAAAAAGGCGGATATGGGTGTCTGGCTAAAAAGTGATAGTGATGACACGGAAAAGCCCGAGGACCGGGTCCTGCTTCCCAAAAAGCAGGTACCTGCAGGCACACAAATAGGAGATAAGATAAATGTATTTATTTACAGGGATTCTGATGACAGAATCATTGCAACCGTAAAGAGGCCAAAAATCGTAATGGGTGAAATAGGAATTTTGAAGGTTGTTCAAAAGTCCAAAATCGGTGCTTTTCTTGACTGGGGCCTGGAAAAAGATCTATTTCTTCCCTTCAAGGAGCAGTTAGGGGACATCAGGTTAAACGGAAAATATATGGTAGGACTCTATATTGACAAGTCGGACAGACTTTGTGCAACCATGAATTTGTTTAAGGTATTGAGAACCGATTCACCCTATAAGGTTAACGATATAGTGACCGGTACGGTTTTCAGCCTAAAGAGGGGCCTGGGTGCAATGGTTGCGGTCGATGGCAAGTACTTGGGCTTAATACACGAGGGAGAAATCTTAAAACCCCTCCGTCCCGGCCAGTCTGTCCAGGTGCGGGTAAGCAAGGTCAAGGAAGACGGGAAATTGGATTTAAGCCTTAAGGATGCTCCAAAGCTTCAAATCGATAAGGACGGGGAAAAAATTCTCAAGCTGCTGATCAAGAACAAGGGCTTCCTGCCCTTAAACGATGAGTCCAGGCCGGAAGAAATCAACAGGATGCTAGGCATGAGCAAGGGTTCTTTCAAGAAGGCTGTCGGGCGTTTAATGAAAAGAAAGCTTGTTTTCATGACTGACAAGGGGATTAAGATGCTTGATGAGGATGCCAAAGAACCCCCTGCCAGAAGACCCGGGATTCAAAGACGGAGAAAGGAAGGATCTCATAGATAGGGTTTTGTAAAGTGAATTATTTATAATACAAATAGAAAGGAAGAGGAGATAAAAATATGTCAACACCACACAACAGCGCTGTTATGGGCCAAATAGCCGAAACGGTTTTACTGCCGGGAGATCCCTTAAGGGCGAAATTTATTGCAGAAAACTTTCTTGAGAACGTGGAACAATTTAATGGAGTTAGAAACATGTTCGGCTTTACCGGAACTTATAAGGGGAAAAAAGTATCCGTCATGGGAACCGGCATGGGGTGCCCTTCAATAGGGATCTATTCTTATGAGCTTATACATATGTACGGGGTTAAAAACTTAATCCGGGTAGGATCCTGCGGAGCTTATCACCCTGATCTGAACCTCTATGACATAATTTTAGCCATTGGAGCAAGCACGGATTCAAATTATGCCTACCAGTTTGAACTGCCGGGAATATATTCGGCAACGGCTTCCTGGGACCTTTTGTCCAAGGCCAAGAAGGCTGCTGACGACAACAATATAAAAACGGTTGTAGGGAATATTGTGACTTCGGATCTTTTCTACAGCGATAATCCTGACAACTGGAGGAAGTGGGCAAAAATGGGGTGCTTAGCCGTTGAAATGGAAACCTACGCCTTATATTGCATTGCAAACAGGGCAGGGGTAAATGCACTGACCATATTGACCGTATCCGATTCCCTTGTTCATAAAACCGAAACTACTCCGGACCAGAGGGAAAAAGGCTTTAAGGATATGATGAAAATAGCCTTGGAGCTTGCCTGAACCACTTTGGAGGATAAATGAAAAAACGAAACATTATTATAGACTGCGACCCGGGTATTGATGATACGGTGGCCCTGTCATTTGCCATCGCAAACGAGGATAAGCTTAATATCTTAGGAATTACGACGGTAGCAGGAAATCAAACGATAGAAAAAGTAACCTTGAATGCATTAAGGATAGTGTCATATTACAAGAGGAACATTAAAATTGCCATGGGCCAGGGAAGGCCTTTAATCAGGGAAAAAAGCTCTGGAGGCAGCATTCACGGGGAAGACGGCCTGGGTGACTGCTCCTTGCCTGAGCCGGCCCTAAAACTTTATTCGGACAATGCAATAACCTTTTTAAGAGATACAATAATGGCTCAGGATGAAAAAGTTACCCTGGTGCCCGTGGGCCCTCTTACAAATATTGCTTTACTTATCAAGGTTTTTCCGGAAGTTAAGGAAAAGATTGAACTCATATCCCTGATGGGAGGATCCACAATCGGCGGAAACAGAACTCCTTACGCTGAATATAACGTGTGGGCCGACCCGGAAGCGGCAAGAATCGTTTTTGATTCAAGGCTTCCCATAGTCATGAGCGGACTCACTGTGACACTTTCAGCGGGCTTATACAAGGATGATGTGGAAATCCTATCGAGGGGCGGGGGCAAGGCAACCGGCCTGTTAGGCAGGATGCTTGACTACTATTTTAGGGGGGATCATGTCAAGAAAGGCACCTTCACGCCCATTCATGATGCTTGTGCCCTCATGTACCTCTTATATCCTCAAATATTTGAGTTCAGACATACGGAGGTTTTAGTGGACTGCTCCGAAGGATTAAACAGGGGCAATACCGCTGTTGATATGAGAGATTGGGTTAAATATGATACAACCTATCCAAAGGTCCTTACTAAGGTAGATACGGAAAAATTCAGAGAAATCCTCCTTAATGATTTATATAAGCTGGATGGTATGGTATAGGAGGCAGCCATGGGTAAGATTGTTGTAGTAGGCAGCATTAACGTGGACATGGTCTTCACAAGCGACAAAAGGCCAAAAGCAGGTGAAACGGTTATCGGAAACACCTTTTCACTTATTCCCGGAGGCAAGGGGGCTAATCAGGCGGTGGCAGCTTCAAAATTGGGAGCTGATACCTACATGATCGGTTGTGTCGGGAATGATTCAAACGGTGAATTTTCCCTAAAAAACCTCCGGGATATGAAAGTGAACACCCGGGCAGTCAAAATTGTCGACAAGGCACCTACGGGTCTTGCAAATATCATTGTTGCGGATAATGATAACAGCATTATTGTCATACCGGGTGCAAATTTTGAAATGGACAAGGATGTAATAAAGGAGAATAAGGCTCTCTTATTGTCGGCGGACATGGTGCTTTTACAGCTTGAGATACCCATGGAAGTTGTTGAATACGTTGTTGATATATGTGCCGAAAACAAGGTCAGGGTACTTATAAACCCGGCCCCGGCCGCTCCGTTAAAGAAGTCCTTAATAGAAAAAGCAACCTACATAACACCAAACGAGCATGAATTAAGATTAATTTTCGATAATCAGGAAACGGATGCGGTCCTTAAGCAATATCCCAACAAATTAATAGTAACAATGGGGTCAAGGGGAGTTAAATACCATGACGGGAATGAAATAAGGGAAGTCCCTTCAAACAAGGTGGATGTTGTGGACACCACGGGGGCAGGAGATACTTTCTGCGGGGCTTTGGCTGCTGCCCTTGTGAGGGGAGACAGCATCGAAGGTGCCGTCATCTTTGCCAACAAGGCAGCTTCCTTTACAGTGACAAGATTAGGAGCCCAAAGCGGCATGCCTGAATTGGCAGATTTGCTGTGAAGCTTAACCAAAAAAGCACCTGTTCTCTGAACAGGTGCTTCGTGTGCAATTAGATAACTGATACGTTAGCGGCTTGAGGTCCTCTCGCCCCTTCAACTACATCGAAATTAACTTTTTGTCCTTCCTCTAAGGTTTTAAAACCATCGGCTACTATTGCGGAAAAATGTACAAACACGTCATTTCCTTCATCGCTTGTGATAAAGCCAAAACCTTTCGCAGAATCAAACCATTTTACTGTACCTGTTTTCATTAAAATCCTCCATGTTTTTTATAAAAAAATTATTATATATGAAAAAGAACTACATATGTAGTTCTTTTCACGTTCCTTCAAATACAAATATTAATATAAGTAATGCAAAAAAACAATAACTATATTAATGTATTATAGCGAAAAACAAATACTACTATGCTACACTGACATTGTAACAGTTTTTTATGTAAATTGCAATACATTTTTGTTAATAAATAAAAAAATCCCAACTCATTGAGGCTTAAAATTATTTTTTATTCCAATTGAAAAAAACCTCCTCTTTTGTTATAATTGCTTAGTGATAATTTTAATAAAGGTGCGGCATGATTAGACATTTTCTTAAGATTTTTTTTGCATCCCTCTTACTCTTCACCCTTATTCTGAGTGTTTCAGCCTTGGCTTATATTTTTTTGATAGATAAAGATATTGTAATAGGGAATATTAAATTTACCGGTGATGAAAAAACCCAGCTGGCCTTTTATGAATCAAGCACCTATGATTATGGAACTTCCATAGGAAAAGCTGCGTCTAAGATGAAAAGGTTTAACTTACTTTTGGCAGGACTGGAAAATAAAAGAACAGATACCCTCATGTTGATAAGCTATGACATGGAAAACAAAAAAGCAGCCCTTATTTCCTTGCCAAGAGATACATACCTGCCGAGAAACCCGGATGATGAAGGTGAGCTGAAAAAAATAAATGCGGTATACGGCCGGGAAGGAATCGAAGGTCTGACCTTAAGAGTTCAGGAACTGATGGGAATTCCGGTTGAAAAATATGTGGTTGTTGATTATGAGGCAGTAATTGCATGTGTGGATATGCTTGGGGGAGTAGAGGTGGATGTACCCTTTCATATGGAATACACCGATATTTACGATGACCCTCCCTTGTACATTGATATACCCCAAGGCAGGCAGCTTCTTGACGGAGAAGAGGCATTGAAATTTCTAAGGTACAGAAAGGGATATGACAACCAGGATTTGGGGAGGATAGAGGCACAGCAGCAGTTTATCAGGTCTGCCGCAAAAAAAGCCTTGGGCTTCCAGCTGCCGTCAGTCATTAAGGAAGCTTATTCACACATTGAAACAAACATCAATATAGGTGACATATTGAATTTAGCAGGCGATTTGGCGGGGTTTTCCCCCGACAATATAGAAACATACACCCTGCCGGGCATGGAGACGCCCTTGGAAGGATTATCATTTTATATACCTGACGAAGAAGGTATAAAAAACTTGGCTTATTCATTATATGGTTTAAATACTATCAATACTGATTAATACTGAAAGGCGGATTAATATGAAACAGTTTATTAAAGTGTTTTTGATTTCTTTAGCAATATTTTCTACTGTTATAATCACGGGTGTTTTCACCTATGCAAAATTCACTTCTCCTGAAGGGATGACACCTCTTCCCGATGAAGAAAATCCCATAGCTGCCGATGAGGAGGAAGATGATGACTTGACTCCCCTGGAAAAAGCAATGCGGGACAGCCATCGGGTCAATGCTGTGCTTTTAGGATTTGAAGGTGCAAGGTCAGATACCATAATGCTGGCCAGTTTTGACAGGAAAACCAAGGAAGCAAATATCATATCCATTCCCAGGGACACCTATTACAAAAGGGATAAATACGCAACCTATTCAGAAATGCAAAAAATAAATGCGGTTTACGGCAGTGAGGAGGATGGCTATAAGGCAGTTATGAAAGCCGTTGAAGAAATTACCGGCATTACCGTCGACAGGTATGTAGCTGTAAATTATAACGGCGTGAGAGCAGCCGTGGATGCCATAGGCGGGGTGGAAGTGAATGTTCCCATCCATATGAAGTACACCGACATATACGATAAACCCCCTCTCTATATAGACATCAAGCCGGGACCCCAGATAATCTACGGCGATAAGGCAATGGAGCTTCTCAGGTTCAGGCAGGGGGACCCCGGTTATCCTTCCTTTCCCAACGGAGACATAGGAAGGGTGGAAATGCAGCAGCAGTTCATCAAATCAGCAATCAAGAAGTCTCTAAGCCTTAAGCTGCCCAATGTAATAAGCGCCGTTTATCCCCATGTTGATACTAATTTCACCATAACGGAATTGCTGGGACTGGCTAAGGATGCCATAGGCTTTTCGACTGATAATTTAAAGGCTCAGATCTTGCCGGGAGAGGCTAAATTATTGGGCAATAATCCGCCCTTATCTTTCTATATACCTAATGGCCAGGAGATAACAAAATACGTCTATGAATTGTACCATGTGCCGCTTACGGCAAGTACGGAGGAAGAAAATCTTGCCCATGCGGGGGAGTAATCAGGGAGGTGTTGAAATGATTAAACCAAAACCGCTTAAAACCGGTGATAAGGCAGCAATTATAGCTCCTTCTTCAGCTTCTGACCCAAAAGCGGTAAAACAGGCAGAAATGAAAATCAGGGCATTGGGATTAGAGCCTGTAATGTTTCCAACCTGCTTCAAAAATTACGGCCACCTTTCCGCAAGGGATGAGGAAAGGGCTGACGATGTAAATAATGCCTTTAAGGATGAAACCATTAAAGGCATAATCTGTTTAAGAGGCGGTTATGGGACAACTCGAATTTTAGACCTTTTGGATTATGAAGCAATTGCTTCTAACCCCAAGGTCTTTATGGGATTCAGCGACATTACGGCACTACATACGGCTTTTAACCAAATATGCAATATGGTGACCTTCCACGGTCCCATGGCAGCAACAAACTTTGCAAGGGTAAAAAATGACAAGGTTGAATTTGATAATTATTCTTACGGAAGCCTGGTTAAAAACATTTTTACCGGTGAGGCCCCGGGCCTTTATGCAAATCCAAACCAAGAAGCCTTAAAAAGCTTAAACTCAGGCACTGCCTTAGGGCAATTGACAGGAGGAAACTTAACCCTCTTAACCGCCACCTTGGGCTCCAAATATGAAATAGACACTAAGGGTAAAATACTTTTCATAGAGGAAATCGGAGAGCCTGTTTACAAGCTGGACAGGATGCTTACCACTTTAGCCCTGGCAGGAAAATTTGATGATTGTGCCGGAATAATATTGGGCTCCTTTGTAAAATGCGAAAGAGAAAAGAAGGCCTACGAGGGAGGCCTGGACCTTACCTTTGAAGAAGTAGTGGACAATACCTTAGTTAAATACAAGAAGCCCATAATTTACAACTTTAAGGCAGGCCACAGCTTTCCCCAGCCCACTTTAGCCTTGGGTACCCTGGTCAGGATAGATGCAGATAAGAAAGAAGTAGAATTCTTAGAAAGCGGAACAAGATGACAAGGGGACGGGGGTACTGTCATCAAATGTCCACAGAGAACTGTCCCCGTTGGATAAAGTGACAAGAAGGACCGTCCCTAATGTCCCATCATTCAAGGAGTCGATATGGATATTGATAAAAGAATCGATGAAATATTTGATGAATTAGTGGAAATACGAAGAGACCTCCATAAAAATCCCGAACTCAGCCAAAATGAGTACAGAACCCAGGAGAAAATCCGTGAATATTTGGACATGTGGGGGATTGAGAACTACCCCTGCGCCGATACGGGCGTTGTAGGGATAATTAAGGGAAAAGGCAGGGGAAAAACTCTTGGTATACGAGGAGACATTGATGCCCTCCCCCTTCAAGAAAAAAACAATGTACCATACCGGTCTTTAACTCCCGGAGTCATGCACGCATGCGGCCACGATGCCCATGCAACAATTTTATTAGGCACAGGAAGAATTCTAAAGGAACTTTCGGATTCAAATAACTCCATAAAGGGAAATATCAAGTTGTTTTTTCAGCCTGCCGAGGAAACAATCGGAGGGGCAAAAAGAATGATAGATGAAGGGTGTATGGAGGAACCGAGGGTTGATTTTGTTTTAGGCCTCCATGTTCAGCCATATTTAAGGGCGGGAAGGGTTGAGCTTAAATACGGCAAACTCAATGCATCCACTGACTCCATCAAAATAAGCTTGAAAGGGAGGGCTGCCCATGCTGCCTACCCGGACAAGGGAATTGATGCAATAGTGATTGCAGGCAATGTGATAACTGCATTGCAGTCAATAGTAAGCAGGAATACTTCCCCGCTAAATTCCGTCGTTGTATCTTTGGGTAAAATTTCGGGCGGCATCAAGAATAACATAATTGCCGATGAAGTGACAATAAGTGGAACCCTGCGGGCCTTGGATGAAGAAATAAGACAATACACAAAAGACAGGATATCAAGTGTGGTAAGAAATATTGCCGCAGCATACGGGGGAGAAGGACGGGTTACATTTATAAGCGGGTACAAAGCCTTGATAAATGATGATGAAGTAGTTGATATTATAAAGGAAAACGCCGAAAGGCTCTTAGGGAAAGAAAATGTAGATTTTAAGGAGTTTCCCAGCATGGGAGCGGAGGATTTTTCGTATTTTTTGGATGCTGCAAAAGGTGCCTTCTTCCACATAGGATGCGGGAATCCTTCGAAGGGGATAACATCCCCCCTCCACACGGACCGTTTTGATATTGATGAAGAATGTTTGAAAGTGGGAGTGAGACTCCAGGTGGAAAACGCACTGACAGTGGGGACGGTCCCCTCTGTCCCAAAGTGAAAAAAGGACTGCCAGTATCCAAATCATGTGGGACAAAAAGGACCGTCCCAAAAAAACAGGAGGAAGAAATGAAGGTATACATAAGTGTAGATATAGAAGGAATCACCGGGGTTACATCATGGACTGAAACAGAGCTTGGAAATCATGAGCATAGACTTGCGGCAGACCAAATGACCAAGGAAACCATTGCTGCATGTGAAGGGGCCATTGCGATGGGAGCTAAAGAAATACTGATAAAGGATGCCCATGATTCCGCAAGGAATATAGATTTTACCAAGATACCAAAATGCGCAAAGATAAGCCGCGGCTGGACAAACACGCCTGAATCCATGGTTGCAGGCTTGGATGAAACCTTTGATGCGGCCATATTCATAGGTTATCATTCAGGAGCAGGCTTTGCCGGAAACCCCCTGTCTCATACCATGAGCTTAAGCACCAACTATATCAAGATAAACGGCGAGTTGGCTTCAGAATTTGTTATTCATTCATATTTAGCTGCAAAATACGGGGTCCCGGTTGTCTTTTTAAGCGGGGACAAAGAGCTTTGCGAATCAGCAAAGAAATTCAACAAAGGAATAGAAACCCTTGCCGTCAAGGAGGGTGTAGGCGGGGCTACCATAAGCATCAATCCCGAATTGTCCTGCCACTTAATAAAGGAAGGGGTCACCAAAGCCCTTAAGCATGTTTCAGCATGCAAAATCCAGGTTCCCGACAGGTTTGAAGTTGAAATCAGCTATAAGGACCATACCAAAGCTAAAAAAGCATCATATTTTCCCGGAGTTACACAAACCGGACCTTATTCGGTCAAGTATACGGCTAAGGATATAGATGAGTTTTCGGCAACAATGATGTTTATTCTATAAAAATGTTGGAGGAGAAAAATGTTCAGAGAAATGAGAAGAATCAAACAATTACTGTCAGAGGAAGACACCATTGCCGTTTTGGAGAGGTGCACAAACGGCGTCATGGCTTGTTTAGGTGATGATGATTACCCCTATGCGGTACCGGTAAGCTATGTTTATCACAAGGGTAAAATATATTTTCATTCGGCAAAAGCAGGGCATAAAATTGATGCCATAATAAAATATCCCAAGGTATCCTTTGCCGTGGTAGACAAGGATACGATAGTGAGTGAAGAATACACATCCTATTTCAGGAGTGTAATCGCATTCGGTAAAGCAAGGATAACGGAAGGGGATGAATGGGACGAAGCTTTCAGAGCCTTGGTTGAAAAATACTCGGGCAGCATGCCGGAGGATGATAAGCTTAAAAAAATAAGAGAATGTTCAAGATCTCATGTCATTGCCATAGATATAGACCATATGACGGGCAAGGAAGCCATAGAATTGGTCGATGCCAAAAAATAAGGGGAGAAATAAAAATAACGGGAGGCAAGATGTTTTTTATTGCGGGCATAAACAAGAAAAGAGAACAATTAGATTATTATGAACCGATTTTGTGCACCGAATGTACAAAATACGGCCGCTTTGAAGCATACATTGAATATAATCAATTTAGTTTATTTTTTATACCCTTATTTAAATTCGGCAAAAAGTATTATGCCAGGACGACTTGCTGCAACAGCTTATACTTGATAACAAACAGGGAAAAGGGCCTCATGATGGAAAGGGGCCAAGGCCACAATGTTTTTTTGAAAGATAAGGATTTAATGCTTATTCATAAAGGAACAGGCGGAAATACCTGCCCAAACTGCTATAATCAGGTTAGCCGCGACCATAATTACTGTCCCAATTGCGGGACCAAACTATAAAAAGGGCCCTTAAGGGCCCTTAAAAGCTTATTTGTTGTCAAACTTTATTTCTTCTATTTTCCTCTTCAGTTCCTCGATATTTCTCAAAGAATCAGTGATTTTACCGATGATTTCCGCAAAGGGGCTTTCAGGATTATTCCTTTCTTCCTCAAAAACGTACTTTCCGATTTCCAAAAAATATTGATTGATTTGTTTTTCTTCGGCCGAAATAGCGTTTTTCAGCTTGGTTGTTTCAGCAAAATCCTTGGCTTTTTCCGTTGCCGAGCCGGCGGCATCACCTATCGCCTTGCCGAGTTTATTTAAGAATGCCATAGTTTACCTCCATATTATATAATTTTAATATTTTTATACCTTATATTTCCTTACTTAAACATATATGCCTAAATATTATTTTATAATAAAAGCAAATATTTACAATCACCCTTAGGGTGATTTTGATGGTGACATTATGGGCTTGAAGGTATTTGGGCTGTTTTGAAAATGATTATCAAAAAAATTTAATGTTTTCGCAAAATTCGACAATATTATTTAATAATTTGTATTACAATCGGTTCTGTGAGTTTTTTTGACACATAAACTAATAAGAATGGAAGTGGTGATGAATTGCGACGAGGCAAAATAATTATGCTGCCTTATTTGACAAATGCCGGCACCGATAAACCGGCCAACACATTAAACTTAGCTTATAAAAACCTGGAAGAATTTAATTACGATGATGATTACGGAGAAGACCTAAAGATTTCAAACGAACTGAATAATATTATCAGCAACATTCACGGAGAAAGCCAGCTCATCGAGCTTTATGCCCTGAATGACAAAAAATCCGGCGAGAAGCCAATACTAAGAAAGGCCGGTTCAATACAGCAAAACTGCCTTAGGTTAATAAAGATACTAAATAATATAAGTGATTTAAGGAAATTTGAAAAGGAACATCTAAACTTATGTACAAGCAATGTAAATATCGTTGAAATTGTTGAAAACTTAGTCATGAATACATCCAACCACACTAAGGGCAAAATTATTTTTGATACCAATGTGGAAGAAAAGTTTATGACTTGTGATATAAATAAATTTCAAAAATCCCTTTTGATTCTCTTATCCACGGCTCTGAAGTATTCCAAGGGGGATGAAATACTTGTAAAATTAAAGGTTTTTACAGACACTATCAGGATTGATCTTTCATTTAGCAGCAAAAATAATAGATCTGTGGATTTTTTCAAAGATAAGATGGACAAGCCTTCCTTTGATGACTTTGACAACCTGTCTTTGGATTTAATTTTGTGCAAGTCTCTTGCGGACCTCCAGAAGGGAAGTATTTCCGTCGGAGGGAATGGGAAGGAAACATTTTTTTCCCTTGTCCTCCCCTGCGAAAATAATGATTCCCTTCATTATTTGTACAAGAAGGATCTTGATGATGAATATTTGAACCGGCAGATACAGATAGAATTTTCGGATTTATTGAACCCTTATGATTGATTTTTGCCCCCTTATCTGTTAATATTATAAAAAAACAAGGGGCGAATATGGACAGTTTAGAGAGAATGATACTTAAGCATGGTGAGGTTAAGGAAGGAAACATCCTGAAAGTGGACAGCTTCCTCAACCACCAGCTTAACCCGGAATTTTTATACAAGGTTGGAGAAGAATTTTACAGGCTTTTTAAAGATGAGGGAATCACAAAAATTTTAACCATTGAAGTGAGCGGGATAGCACTTGCCTTGATGACGGGGCTGTTTTTTAAAGTGCCTGTGGTTTTCGCCAAAAAAACCGTGAGCTTGAATTTGGATAAAGATATTTATACCAGCAAGGTTTTCTCCTACACTAAAAATCAAGTCTACAATATCATGATAAGCAAAAAGTACCTTGACAAGAGTGACAAGGTTCTTTTAATTGATGACTTTTTGGCTGAAGGAAATGCAATCAGGGGGTTGATAGACCTGACCCAAAAAAGCGGAGCGGAAATAAGGGGCATAGGGATTGCAATTGAAAAGGGCTTCCAACAGGGGGGCAGGATGTTAAGAGGAGAGGGTTATAACCTTAAAAGCCTGGCCATAGTGGACGAATTAAAACCCGGCTCCATAAGGTTCAGAGACCAAGAGAATTAAGCAAGGAGAAGAAAATGCCTACAACTTATGCTCATTACACATTCGGCATGAAGGTCTTGGATGAGTTAAAGGAAGAATTGAGGGAAAAAATAAAAAAGAATATTGAATTATACCACATCGGTTTGCACGGCCCTGATATCCTTTTTTATTACAAACCTTTAAAATCCAATAAGATCAATCAATTAGGACATGATATCCACAAAGAGAAGGTAAGTATTTTTTTTGAGAAAGCTAAGGATAAAGTTAAGACCTGTGATGAAAAGGCTCTTGCTTATTTGGCAGGCTTTATCTGCCACTTTGTGCTGGACAGCCGGTGCCATCCTTATATCAGAACAAAGGAAGACAAGATTTCCCACAATGAAATTGAATCCGAATTTGACAGGGCTATTATGCTTTCTTACAACTTGAATCCGATTACCTTTAAACCGACTTCACACCTTGTTCCAAGCATTGAAAATGCAAAATGCATTTCAAAATTCTTCCCTGAGGCAAGGCCGGAAGAAATACTTGCTGCACTTAAATCGATGAAGTCTTATTTGAATTTGTTGGTTGCACCGGGAAAGCTGCAGAGGGCTTTATTAACGGGAGCCCTAAAGATATCGGGAAATGATAACAAGATAGATCTCATAAAAAAGTATACCCCCAACTTAGCTTGCCGTGAAACAAATGAAGAGCTTATGAGTATATACAAGGAAGCGATAAAACCGGCAGCACTTTTGATTGAAGAATATTTTACTGCTGAAGCTCCCGGAGAGCAATTTAACAAAAACTTTGGGTAAGTTTTTAAAAAACCGAATGAAGCTGTTTTGTCCCCAAGACGGCTTCTTTTTTATTTGAAACATTATTTCACAAAATGCCTTGACACCATAGTGACAGCGATCTTGCAAAAGATCTCAAGAATCCGGACCTTTGGAAGGGCAAAACAATTATCTTGACGACAGGAACCACCTTGCAGTATATGGCGGCCAATTACCTGAAGAGTATCGGAACAAGCATTGAGGATGTTAACGTTATAGGCATGGATGTTACATCCGGACTTACAGCATTTTTGGCTGGTGAAGGAGATGCGGTGTGCGCATGGAATGCTATTGCATATAACGCTGAAGACAATGGCCTTCTTCGTGTAACGGATATAGGACAGATGAATTTGAATAACATATGCGGATTGTGTGCAACACCTGATGCCATAGAGAATAGGTTAGATTTGATAACCAAAGCCTGGATGGTATACTACATGACTTGGGAATGGTGCCAGGAAAGCGAAGAAAACATGGCTAAGGCTGTTGAACTCTATGTAGAATCCTGTGAAGATGAAGGGGTTATATCCGATGAATCAATTTGCAGGCGTGCTTTGGAAGTATTTGAGTGTCCTTCAGTAGCAGAGGCGTATGCCTTGATGACCGAAACCGAAACTGATAGGTCAGGCTCGGGAGAGGTTACAAAAGCTAGCAACCTCTTGTTTGAAACATTGGATTTCTTTATTTCATTAGGAAACTATACTAGTGCAGACAGGGAAAAAATCATCGATATGAATTTAGTTGACCCGGTTGTTGCTGAAAATGCGGTTGAAACCTTAAAAGCTCTTAACTATATAAATTAACTGTCAGCATAGTTTTTCCGGCGGGGTCATTTCCCCTCCGGAAGAACTAGGCAGACAATAAGGAGGAATAAGTTTGACTGACAAAGAACGTATTGAAGCAATTAAACAAAAAGCAAAACGGAATTCATATCAATTAGCCATATTATCATTTATTGGTGTTTTTGGTTTCTTGATTGCCTGGCAGGCAGCTGTTTTGGTTGGTTGGCTTCCAAGCAGGTATGTTCCCATGCCAACCCAGATCATTAAACTTTTTTTCGTTAAAATAGCAGACCCTACCCCTGACGGGGCAGTATTGGGGGTACATATTTTAGGCAGCCTTCAAGTGGTTTTGACAGGGTTTTTATTGGCTATTATTATTGGTATACCATTAGGCCTATTAATGGGATGGTATAGAGGGTTTGACAGATTTATGAGCCCCATATTCGAAATTCTTCGTCCTATTCCGCCGGTATCCTGGATTCCAATCACGATCATATGGATGGGGGTAGGGTTGAAAGCCAAAGGATTTATAGTTTTCTTTTCTGCTTTCGTACCATGTGTTATAAATGCATATACGGGCATAAGGCAGACCAGTCAGGTGTTAATCGATTTTTCCAAAACATGCGGGGCTTCAAATTTCGAAATCTTTTACAAAATAGGAATACCTTCTTCCATGGTTATGACTTTTGCCGGCATACGCGTTGCCTTGGGAAATTCATGGGCAACCCTGGTTGCCGCTGAAATGCTTGCAGCCAGCGTTGGACTGGGATTCATGATACAACAGGGACGTATGTTTGCAAGGCCTGATATTATAATATTGGGTATTGTGGTTATAGGTGCCATAGGGGTATTTTTGACTTTCATATTAAAGAAGGTTGAAAACAAGGTATTGAAATGGAGGTTAACCCAATGAATAAACCGATGATTATTCAAAGTGAAGCCGAGCGCAGGGCGAAAATTATCAAACGTGCCTATTCTATACTTCCTGTAATATCATTATCCT